>CAZXJZ010000009.1:0-54276 GCA_964641065.1 uncultured Hyphomicrobiales bacterium
CCTCGCGATGGAGCCGGACCTGGTTCTCACCTTTTCCGATCTGCAGGCCGATATCGTGGCGCAACTGATCCGCGCCGGCGTCGAGGTCCATGCCTTCAACCAGCGCGACATCGCCGGCATCTTCGCGATGATCCGCACGCTTGGCGCGCTGATCGGCGCGCAGGACAAGGCGGGGGTGCTGGCGGCATCGCTGCAAGCGAAGCTGAATACTGTCCGGGCGCATGCCGAAGAACTCCCCCGCAAGCCGCGCGTCTATTTCGAGGAATGGGACGAGCCGATGATCTCCGGCATCCGCTGGGTGTCGGAACTGGTCGAGATCGCGGGCGGCGTCGATGTGTTCCCCGACCTGTCGCGCCACAAATCCGCGCCCGAACGCATCGTCACACCGGACATGGTGATCGCGGCGGCGCCCGACATCATTATCGGCTCGTGGTGCGGCAAGAAGTTCGTGCCGGGCAAGGTCGCGGCGCGGCCGGGCTTCGACGCGATCCCCGCAGTACGAGACGGCTGGTTGCGCGAGATCAAGTCACCGTTGATCCTGCAGCCGGGACCGGCGGCGTTGACCGACGGACTTGACGCGCTCGCCGCGATCATTCGCGACTGGGTCGAAGCTCGGACCGCGTGAGGCGGGCAATCTCGTCGGCCATGTAATCGAACGCCGCGACCAGCGCCGGACCGCCGCACATGGTGTAGCGCGTGGGCAGCGCGACGCGCCGTTCGGGCGGATACAGATCGCGCAACGCCGGATGCACGAGAAACATCGCGCCCTGATCGGTCGCGGCGCTTGGCGGATCCTTCAGGAACACGAGGTCTGGCCTGAGCACCAGAAACTTCTCCAGCGGAATAAACCCGCCATAACCGGCGGGCGCGCCGGGTGGCGGTTTAAGGCCGGCCTCGACGAGCAACGTCGCCGCCAGGCTGGCCGGCCCTTGCGTATAGCCGCCGCGCTCGACCACCAAAGCGGTACGGTCGCTTTTCGGCGCCACGGCCGCGAGCCGCGCCCGCGCGCGGTCGAGCTCAGCAATCAGCTTTTCGCCGCGTTCGGGATGGCCGAGCAAGGCCGCCATCTCGCGGATCTGTTTTCGTGCGGAGTCGAAATCGCTGACGAAGCCAGTCTCGACCACGCGCAACCCCTGCGCTGTCAGCATCCGCCGCGTCACCGAGCGATCGTTCGGCCCAATCAGCACCAAGTCGGGCTCGAGCAGAAGCGTGGATTCCGCCTGCCAGTCGGCTTTGCGGAACGCACGCGCCTTGTCGGCCACCACCGACAATGCCGGATCGGTCGCATAGGGCGACAGACCTGCGATCTGGTCGGGGTCGGCCAGGGCCACCACCAGTTGGTCGGCGCACAGATTGAAAGAGACGACGCGGCGCGGGGCGTCGGATGCCGGTGCGGGGCCCGCCCACAGGGCCACGCACAAGGCCAGCAGCGGCACTGTTCCGATGACGCGCATCATGCGAGCATAGGGATTCGGGGCCCCAACCATTCATGCAAGCGATATCGAAATCCGTCTGGCGGCTCAATGCTGCACTTGCCGTGCTGGTGCTTGCATTGATGACGACATCCTTGGCCGTTGGCCCGGCCGGCCTGTCGGCGCGCACCGCTCTGGAGGCGCTGTGGAGCGGCGATGGCGTCGCCGGCGTGATCGTGCGCGAAATCCGCCTGCCGCGAACCCTGCTCGCGGCACTGATCGGCGCGACCCTTGGATTTTCCGGCGCCGCCCTGCAGGGCCTGTTTCGCAATCCGCTGGCCGAGCCGGCCTTGTTCGGCGCGCCGCAGGCCGCCGCCGCAGCGGCCTCGTTCGTGATCGCCTTCGGTTTCCTGCCGGCGACCTCGCTGTTCGTTCCGGTGGCCGGGATTCTCGGCGCGCTGATTTCTGTTGGCGCATTGGTGCTGATCGCAGGGCCGCGCACCAGCCTGACCGTGATCCTTCTCGCCGGACTGGCACTGGCGAGCTTTGCCGGTGCTATGACCGCGCTGGTGCTGAACCTCGCGCCCAATCCCTTCATTGCGCTTGAAGTCGCGTTCTGGCTGCTCGGCTCTCTGGAAGACCGTTCGCGCGATCACCTGATGATCGCGGCACCGTTCATGATCGCAGGCTGGATCATGCTGCTCGCCAATGCGCGCGCATTCCGCGCGCTCACTCTGGGCGAAGATGCGGCGATGTCGCTCGGCGTCGACCTGCAACGCACACGCTTCGCCGTGGTGCTCGGTACCGCCTTCGGCGTCGGCGCCGCCACAGCGGTGGCAGGTGCGATCGGCTTCGTCGGATTGGTGGCGCCGCACCTGGTGCGCCGCTATGTCAATGCCGACCCGGCTAAGATCATGGTGCCGGCCGCGCTCGCCGGCGCAGCGCTGCTGCTCGCAGCCGATATCGCGGTGCGGATCGTGCCGTCTGCGATCGAGCTGAAGGTCGGCGTGGTGACGGCCCTGATCGGGGTGCCGTTCTTTCTTTATATGATCTTCAGCGAACGGCGCTGGCTCGAGGGAGAGCCGTCATGACCGCGCCCCTGCTGTCCGCAAAAGACCTCTCGGTCCGGCTCGGCGGCCGCACCATCGTCGACAATGCCAGCGTGACGCTGGCCGCGGGCGAGTTCGTGGCACTGGTCGGGCCGAATGGCGCCGGCAAGACCACGCTGCTCAAGGCGCTGGCCGGTCTCGTCCCGGCGTTCGGCGATATTGAATTCGAAGGCAAGGCGGCAAGCACCTTGAAAGCGCGAGAAAAGGCGCGCCACCTCGCCTATCTGCCGCAGGGTCACTCGTTCTCCTGGCCGCTGCCGGCGGGAGAGATCGTGGCGCTCGGGCGCTACCCGCATGCCGATCCATTCTCGCCGGTGTCGGACAAGGACCGCGAAGCTGTCGCACATGCGCTCGACATTACCGGCACAAAGGATTTTGCCGACCGCATCGTCACCACTTTGTCCGGGGGCGAGCGCGCACGCGTGGCGCTCGCCCGCGTGCTGGCGACGCAGGCGAAAGTCCTGCTCGCGGACGAGCCGATCATGTCGCTCGACCCGCGCCATCAATTCGTGGTCATGGATGTCCTGCGCCATGCCGCGCGCGCAGGCGGCGCCGTGCTCGCGGTCATTCACGACCTGGCGCTGGCCTCACGCTACGCGACCCGCGTGCTGGTGCTGGAAAAGGGCCGGATCGTCGCGGACGACAGACCGGAACTGGCGCTCAATCCGCAACGCATCGCGGAGATTTTCGGCGTGGAAGTCGACATGATCCGCATCGGCGATGCGCAGGTGCCGCTGGTGACCAGGCCAATGTAGGTCACGTGCGCGCGCCGTATCCTTCTGCCTCCCCCCGCGACTCTTCTTCCTCGCGCAGCTTGTAGCGCTGCACCTTGCCCGTGGCGGTACGTGGCAGGTCGCTGCGCAATTCGATCCAGCGCGGATACTTCCAGGTCCCGGCTTGCGTCTTTACATGCTCCTTCAGCGCATGCACGACGGCCTCGTCATCCGCATGGCCATTCTTGAGGACCACGAACGCCTTCGGCTTTATCAAGCCGTCGGAATCCTTTTTCGGGATCACCGCAGCTTCGAGCACGGCCTCGTGCGACACCAGCGCTGCTTCGACATCGAAGGGCGACACCCACATGCCGGACACCTTGAACATGTCGTCGGTGCGCCCGCAGTAGAAAAAATAGCCGTCCTCGTCGCGATAGTATTTGTCGCCGGTGAAGGTCCATTCGCCGGCGAAGGTGCGGCGGCTCTTGCGCCGTTGGTTCCAGTAGCCCTCGCCGGCCGATGGCCCGCGCACGATCAGTTCGCCGATCTCGCCGGGCGGAAGCTCGCCGCCGTTCTCATCGACGATCTTCACATCGTAGCCCGGCACCGCCTTGCCTGTGGAGCCGTAGCGCACATCGCCCGGCCGGTTGGACAGAAACGTCTGCAGCATCTCAGTCGAGCCGATCCCGTCCAGCACATCGACACCGGCGATCTCGCGCCAGCGCTCGCCGACATGCGCCGGCAGCGCTTCGCCCGCCGATACGCAGAGCCGCAGGCGGTCGGAGCCCGCGCCGCGGCTCATTGCGTCATGGGCGAGCAATGCGGTGTAGAGCGACGGCACCGCATAGAAGATGGTCGGCCGATGCTGCCGCATCAGCGCGAAAATCGCGTCAGGCGTCGGCCGTTCGGGCCACAGGATCGCGGTGGCGCCGACCGACATCGGAAACGTCATCGCGTTGCCGAGCCCATAGGCGAAGAACAGTTTCGCCGCCGACAGCACGACATCGTCCGGGCGGATGCCGAGAATGCCCTGCCCCATCAGCGATGCGGTCGCACGCAGGCTGGAATGGACATGCTTGACGCCCTTCGGCTCGCCGGTCGAGCCCGAGGTGTAGAGCCAGAACGCAACCTCGTCGGACAATGTGGGCGCGGCGAACACGTCGTCGCGGCCCATGCGACAGACCGCTTCGAATGGCACCGGCGTGCGGCCGGCCAGCGTGGGCTGGCCTTTTGCATTGTCGCCCGCCAGGATCACATGGCGTAGCGACGGCGTGGCGCCGATGGCGTCGCGCAGCACTGCTACAAGGGTGGCATCCGCGATGACGGCGCTGACCCGGCTGTCGGCAAGGATGAACGCGTATTGTTCGGGCTTGAGCCAGGTGTTGAGCGGGATCGCGACGATGCCGGCGCGAACCGCGCCCCAGAATGCGATCGGGAAATCGATGGTGTCGGGCAGCAGCAGGGCGACGCGGTCTTCCGCCTTCAGCCCGAGCGCAAGAAGTCCCGACGCGAAGCGGCAGGTTTGTTGCTGCAACTCGCCATAGCTGATGGAGCGCTGCGGGTCGATGAAGGCGGGCTTGCCGGAATGTCCACGCGCGATATTGGCGTCGACGAAATCCGCGGCCGCATTATACGGCCGACGCTCCAGGAATGGCTCCGACACAGGCGCTCCCTCCGTCCCGTTGCCGTTTCTTGTTCTTGGCCGCTTCTTCTTATGCCGCTTCTTCTTGGACCGTTTCGGTCATTGACCCGTTCATCCGCGCACAGCGGGGACGAAGGAGATCGTGTCCGTTTCTTCTTCTAATGCAGCGCGTAAGCCTTCGCCTGCAATTCGGTCAGCAGATCGGTCGAGCCTTGCACCGCGAGCCGCTGATGATAGAGCCGCAGGCCGTGCAATCCGCCGAGTTCCTCGCCGTTGCCGGCGCGGCCCGGTCCGCCGTGATGGCATTGCGGCATCACGATGCCGTGGCCGGTATGCGCATCGGCGATGGACGGCTCGACCATCAGCAAGCGGCCGTGCGACGGACCGAGTTCGGCGACGGCACGCGCCAGGAACGCACGATCGTCGCCATAGACCGACGCGACCAGCGAACCGCCGCCACGCGCGACCAGGGCAAACGCCTCGGTTTCGGTCTTATATGGAATGATGGTGGCAGCCGGGCCGAACACTTCAGTGTCATGCACCGCATCGGCGCCGGCGCCATCCGCGACCTGCATCAGCGTCGGCGCCACGAAGGCGGACTTCGCCGGATCGATGCCATCGATCGACGGCGCACTCGCGCCGCCGGTCAGCACCTTTGCGTCCTTTGCGATTTTGCCGATCCCATCGAACGCAGCGGCTTGCTGCGCGCGCGTCACCACCGGACCCATGCGCACGGCCTCGTCGCGCGGATCGCCCAGCGTGGTCTTCTTCAGCCGCGCCAGCAGCGCTTCCGCAACCGCATCGGCACGATCGGCGGGTGCAAATACGCGGCGGATGGCGGTGCATTTCTGCCCGGCCTTCACCGTCATTTCGCGGCCGACTTCCTTGATGAAGGCATCGAAGGCGGCGCTGCTTGCATCGGGTGCGAGCAGCGCGGCATTGACGCTGTCGGCTTCGATATTCACATGGACGCCGCGGGCGAGAATATTCGGGTGCCGCAGGATGCGCCCGGCGGTTTCGGACGAGCCGGTGAAGGCGATCACGTCGTCCGCCGTAACACTGTCGAGCAGATTGCCCGCACTGCCGCACAAGAGGCTGAGCGCGCCTTCGGGCAGCACGTTCGCTGCAATGACATCGCGCACCATCTCGTGCGTGAGCATGGCGGTCGACGACGCCGGCTTTGCCAGTACCGGAACGCCTGCCAGCAGCGATACCGCAGCCTTTTCCCACAGACCCCAGCTCGGGAAATTGAAAGCATTGATATGCACCGCCACACCATGACGCGGCGCCAGCAGGTGGATGGCCTGAAAATTCTCGGCCTTGGCGAGCCGGACCGGCTTCTCGTCGAGCAGGAAGGTGGCGCCGCCAAGCCCGGCGCCGAGCCGCGCATAATATTTCAGGGTGCCGATGCCGCCGTCGATATCGATCGCGGCATCTACCTTCGTATTACCGGAGTTTGCGATCGCGATCCCCTCGTACTTGGCGCGGTTGGCGATCAGCACATCGGCGACGGCGCCGATCAGCTTCGCGCGCTCGGCGAAAGACAGCCCGCGCAGGGCCGGGCCGCCATGCTTGCGCGCATAGTCGAGCGCAGCGGCCAGATCGAGGCCGCGGGCGCTTGCGGTTGCAAGCACATCACCGCGAACAGGATCGACCAGTTCGGTCTCGACGCCCTCGCCGCGTCGCCACGCGCCGGACAGATAGCTTTCGAGTGCCTGTGGCGCGTTGCTCATGGTGCGGTCTCCCCCTCGGCGATCATGCATCCCGATCAGGACCGGACCAGACCCGGCTGCGGGATTCGGCTGTCACAAAACTGGCTGGCGCAGCGGACGCCGAATGGTCCGGCGCCCAAGCCGCACGACAGGATGTGTATTGTCTTCAGGAGCTTGCGGCAAGCAAGCGCGGGCCGCTACTGAATCGTGCTGGCGCCGCTGATGGCCGGAGCGCCCGACTCGGCGATGAAGCGCCCGATCGCCTGCCGGACCTGCGCATTGGTCATGAACAGATCGTGGTTCAGGCCGCCGCTGTCATAATCCGATGCGTCGATGACGCGGATGCCCAGCGCTTCGAGCCGTTCTTTCTCCGCGATGCCGACACGGGTCACGCCTCCCGCCATATCGCGCATGGTTCCGAGCGCGCGATCCTTCGCGGCCGTGAGAACGGTGATCTTTCGCGACATCGAACCCAGCCGCGCGACCGATGACGTGAAGCTGTCCATGTCGATGTCGGGCGATGCAAGCACGATCGCCCCGAAGCGGTTGGTCATCGCGGCGGCGCGCCGGTCGTAAAGCTGGCGCAGCGCCTCGACCGCAACCATTGTCCCCATGGAATGCGCGATGATGTGGACGGTGCCGACCGACGGATCGACAATCAGCTCGTCGAGCATGCCCTCCAGCGCGTCACGCGACCACATCGCGCTTTCGCGGTCGTACATGTAGCCCATCAGGCTGTTCTTGGACGGCCAGGAAAACAGCATCGTCTCGCCGCGGAATGCGAGCCCGTCCGACAGCCGCGCGGCATCCAGCGCGGCGGTCTCGAACGACTGATTGAATCCGTGCACATAGACCAGCACGTCGCGACGGCCAGGGCGTGAAGCAAAGCTTTCGCCGACGGGCACCGTTTCGACAGACTTGATGCTCCAGTCGCCAAGACCGACCGCGGAAAACGCGCCGTCGGCGGGCGACGACAGATGCACCCGGACATTGCTGGGCTGGTTGGCCCGCTGCGAACCAAACCACGGTTTGGAGCGAGCGCCCTTCACCGCGTTCCGGGTGGTCACGACGGTCAGGGTCGGATCGGCGGCAATCCCGGTCCTGGCCGGCTGCTGGGTGCCCGTCGCCGCGAAAGCGGACGACCCACCGCCGGGCGCAGTCGAGCAGCCGGCTGCCCCGAAGGCGGCAGCGCCAAGAACCAGCAGCAGCATGGCGGATCGCGTGACCGATCCGAGGAAACCTGACGATGGCGCCATCGATATCATTGCACCGGATGTGTCGGCTGGCCCCGAGCCCGGGCCAGTGAGATCAACCCTTGCTGAGTGATGACGGCGACAGAGTGGCCAAATCGAGGGATTACGGCGCGAGCCGCGGCGATGCAGCGTCGCCTGCATCATTGTACGCGGCGACGGCGAAGTTCCAGGATCGACCGCGCCTGTCCGGGTCAGGGTTCCGCGTGGTCGCGCTCGAACGCCCAGATCCGCTCGAAGCCCATCAGCCGCGTGAACGCCTCGAAAGGATAGAGTTCGCCGCTCCAGGACTTTGTCGATCCGGTCGCGCGAATTTCGCCATAGACCGATTGCAGCGCGGCGGCCATCGCCAGAAAGCCCGCCACCGGAAAAATCGCGAGCTTGAAGCCCAGCCGCTCGAGGTCCGCGCGGCTCAGAATAGGGGTTCGTCCGCCTTCGACCATATTGGCCAGCAGAGGCACGTCAAAGCTACGGCCGATGGTTTCCATCTCTGCTTCGCTTTCCGGCGATTCGATGAACAGGATGTCGGCCCCGGCCTTCACGAAAGCCTCACCGCGCCGCAACGCCTCATCAAGCCCCAGCGAGGTGCGGGCGTCGGTGCGCGCGATTATCAGGAAATCCTTCGAGGATCGTGCTTCGGCCGCCACCTTGATACGCCGCGCCGCATCGGCGAGCGGCACCACGCGACGACCCGGCGTATGACCGCATTTTTTCGGAAATTCCTGGTCCTCGATCTGGATCGCCGCGGCGCCGGCGGCCTCATAGCCACGCACGGTGAAATCGACATTCAAAAGTCCGCCATAGCCGGTGTCGCCATCGGCGATCAGCGGCGTAGCCGTACCCTCGGCGATCTGCCGCACACGCCCGACCATTTCGGTATAGCTCGCAAGTCCCGCATCCGGCAGGCCAAGATGCGACGCGACGGTCCCGTAGCCGGTCATATAGAGCGCGTCGAAGCCCATCCCGTCGGCAATGCGCGCCGAGATCATGTCGAACACACCGGGCGCCGAGATCAGACCCGGCTCTTTCAATCGCGCCGCCAGCTTCGATCCGGCTGGCTTCGACTTGGTGGTCATCCTGAGAACTCCGCGCATGCGACGCCGCTATCGGGGCACGATGTTTCGTACTCGGTTCCGTACACACACACCACCCTGTTGCGGTGCCGCACGTAAGGCGCTTGCAATTTTCCAAAAGAGTTTGGAAGCTAACAAAAAACAGCGCTGTGGAGGATGCCGTGCAATCAAGACTGTCGCCGCTGACTTCATTTTTCTCCGGCTGCAGTTGCGGCTTACCTCATACGTCTGGTCCGAATCCAAGCCGACGTAGCTTTCTCACCGCCGGCGCTGCAGCAGCTGCTGTGGGGGTCGCAACCAACGCCTTCAACGTGAGCGCATGGGCGCAGGAGGCGAAACCACATCGCATCGATGTCCACCATCACATTTCGCCGCCAACGTGGCTTGATGCCGTAAAGCGCATCAAGAAGGACAACCCTCCGCTTGCGAACTGGTCCGTGCAGAAAACCCTGGACGATATGGACAAGGGTGGCGTGGCAACAGCGATCACGTCCCCGACTACGCCGCAGGCCAGTGACTTTTCGGCCGAGGAATCAGCGAGGCTGGCACGTGAATCCAACGAATATGCCAAGAAGCTGGAAACTCAACACCCGGGCCGCTTCGGCACGTTTGCCATGCTACCGCTGCCGCACATTGATCCAAGCCTCAAGGAGATCGAGTACGCTTTCGATACGCTGAAAGTCGACGGCGTGGGTTGCATGACGAGTTACGGAGACAAGTGGCTTGGTTATGCAGAATTCGATCCGGTCTGGGCCGAATTGAACCGTCGTAAAGCGACCGTGTACACGCATCCAACGGCAGCGAATTGTTGCGTCAATCTCGTTCGTGGCGTTGGAGATGCCTATATCGAATTCGGAACCGATACGACGAGAACGATCTTCACGCTGATTTTCGGCGGTGTGGCGCAGAAATATCCAGACATCAACTGGATCTTCTCGCATGGAGGCGGATCACTGACGGCATTCTATGAGCGGTTTACCGTGCAGGCGCTGATGACGCCGCCGTACAAGGGTAAGTTTACCCGTGATGACGTCGAGAAGCAGATCAACCGATTCTACTACGACACCGCGGCAGTTCCGAACGAGGTGACGCTTTCGGCGCTGTCAAAAATGGTTCCGATATCACAGATCGTCTACGGGACTGATTTTCCCTATCGCACCGCGATCGACCATACCAAAGGCCTGACCGCATTCTTCAAACCAGAGGATTTGCGGGCCGTTGATCGGGACAATGCGCTGCGATTGGTCCCCCGGTTCAAGAGCAACTGAGCGCCGCGGCCCGGTCAGCTGCGAGCCGCCGTACACGCGTTCCTGCCCGGTCTAGTTCCAGCTGGATAAGGGACGCATATCCGATCGATGGACGGAGCCCCCGTGCCAGGCGTCAGCGCCTCATGGCGGTCCCGGGAAGACTCGAACTTCCGACCTTCGGTTTAGGAAACCGCTGCTCTATCCGGCTGAGCTACGGGACCGCACGAGAGGCGATGTAGCACAGGTTTTGCGACTGTGAACACCCGGAAACAGCGTGGTGCCTGGCACCGCCCTAGGCTGCGTGTGCAAAATGCCGGTCCGGTTGTCGTGCAGTCCGCCTTCCAGAAGGAGCGCCGGATCGACTTGACGCTACACATTGACGTTCGACGTCAGACGCCCAGGAACCGATGTCGCAAGTCGTCGTTTCTGATCAGCTCCGCGGAATCGCCGGTCCAGACGACCCTGCCGAGACAGGTATCGAGCTCAGGACCCACAGATTCTGGAACTCACTCCATGCTCCGCCATGCGGACGAACGACCGCTTCGCAATCGCATCGATATCTTTAATGTAGTCGGGTACGATCAGGATCATGCCATCAAGCTCCCCTTCGAGGATCGCGTTCGACAGGCGATTCGCGATTGTCTCGTATGAACCAACTATGGCGCCCGGCGACACGGAGCTGCGCGTCTCCTTGGCGGCGGCGCGCCGTAACGATGCGGCACTCACATCCTTGACGTTGGGATTCAGCGTATAGCCTAGAGCGATGTCCTCAAGGCATTCCATGTCGACGCCGTCATTGAAGTGTTGAAACCGCGCCTGAGCCTCTTCGTCCGTGGCGCCTGGAATCACGACAAACAGTCCATAGACCTTGAGGTCCGGCTTGTTCATCTGCCGTGCCATAGCCTTGGCCTGCCTTCCCGACGCAATAGATTTCTGGTCGTCACTAGCGCCGATGAATGCAATGTCGCAATTTTCCACCGCAAATTTGAACCCGCGCCCGGACGCGCCCGCGTTCGCAAGCGGCGGCATGCGCGACGGCTTGGGTCCCATCGTGGCCTCGGTCAGCTCAAAGAACCGGCCCTTGTGCGAGACTACCTTCTCTGTCCAGAGCCGCTTCACCACCGCGATCCACTCGTCCGCGAGATCGTAACGTTCGTCATGATCGAGGCCATCGCGCCACAGCCCGACATGGGACAGATCGAGATAGCTGGAGCCCGTCACGAGGTTCAGGCCCACCCGGCCCGGCCCGATCTGGTCGAGCGTCGTCATCATCTTGGCGATGATGGCCGGCTGATAGACGGTCATGTGTATCGTGCCGAACACCCCGATTTTGGTCGTCGCCTGAAGCAGTGCGGCGGAGGTCGTCATCGATTCGAGCGTACGCATCCAGTGTTCCGACGGGCCCTTGAAGCCCCGCCATATTCCGGGGCTCAGCACGAAATCGAATCCTAGCGCCTCGGCGTTCCGCGTCACATCAAGCACGCGCCGGAACGAACCGTCTTCCACCGCGGGCGAATTGACCGAATGAATCCAACCGTGATTGCCGACCGGAATGAACACACCGGCATCGATCGTCTTTGTCATCTCGCATCAACCTCAAAGGCAGGGCTGGGACGCGGATCGATACCCGCATCGAGTCCGATCAATCCTTACGATTTACCATCCAGCAGCCGCGCGTTCGGGCTCAGTTCGATCTTCGGCGCGTACGCGATGGCATCGATCTCGATCAGCAATTCGGGAAGCATGAGGGCTGCGACCTTGACGCCGGTGCTGGCCGGGCGATGGTGCCCGAAAAATTCGCGCCGCACGTCCCAATATGCGCGTGTCGCCACCATGTCGGACATCGATGTGGTCAGATAATTGGTCAACCGGATCACCGATGTAAGATCGCAGCCGGCAAGACCGAGGACCCGGCGCATATTCGTGAACACCTGCCGCGCCTGCGCCGCAATGTCTCCCGGACCGACGACGTTACCGCTTTCGTCAAGCGCCACCTGCCCCGTGAGAAAGAGAAAGTCGCCAGCCTTGACCATGTAACACATCGGTTTGTCGTCGCTCCACCGCCAGTCGTCTCTGATGAACAATGGATCTTGCATCTTGTTTCTCCAAGCAGCGCTTATGAGTGGGGCAGACTAACCGACGCGGAAGCGCCGTCCATCAGGACCTTCGTGTCGAATGCACGCCTCCTGAAAGCGCCGCGACGCGTCAACTACACGTCCGGCGGCGGCGTCAGTTGGCAGCAGGTTTGAACGTGTCGATTTCCGCAAGGTATTTGCTCCGCAGGTCTTCGGCAATGAACGCACTCGCAAACCCGTTGCGGGCCATCTGCCACAATTCAAGGTCGGAGACGCCAAGCGACGCCTGGATGGCTGCATAATTCTCGTTCACATAGCCGCCGAAATACGGCGGATCATCCGAATTCACCGTGATGCAAAGGCCCGCCTCGTGCAGCCGGCGGATATTGTGCGAGGCCATGTCCGGAAACACCTTGAGCATGCAGTTCGACATCGGACAAACCGTCAACGGGATGCCGCGCTCGGCCAGTTCGCTCATGAGGCTCGGATCCTCCTCGCACCGCACGCCGTGGTCGATTCGCTCGCATTTCAGAGTGTGGAGCGCATCGCGCACATAATCCGCCCCGCCCTCCTCCCCGGCATGTGCCATCAGGTGCCACCCGCAGTCGCAGGCCGCCGTCTCATAGGCCCGCTTGAACTTTGACGGCGGGTTGCCGATCTCCGGCCCGCCCATACCTAGGCCGACAATACGGTCGCGCCAGGGTTTGACCGCCTCAATCATCGCCAGAGCATCGCTTTCATCATATTGCCGCTGAATTCCGACGATCAGTCCCCCGGTCATATCGTGTTTCGCGGAGGACTCGTCGATGGCGCGCAGGATATTGTCCATGACGGCCTCTATCGGAATCCCGCGGCGCAGATGAGCCTGGGGACTTATAAAGACCTCCGCATGCCGCACGTTGTCGCGTGCCGCGCGCGCGAAATAGGCGGCGGTCATCTCGTGGAAGTCGTCGCCTTTCTGCAAAACGGTCAGGCCCAGATAAAAAAGGTCAAGGAACGACTTCAGGTCGTCGAAGCTGTAAGCACGCCGGACCTCGTTTGCGTCGGCGTAAGGAAGCCGGATTCCGTTACGCGCTGCGAGTTTGATGAGCGTCTCCGGCTCGAGCGAACCTTCGAGATGCATGTGCAATTCGGCTTTTGGCAGGCTTGAGATGAAGTCCGATGCGGGTGTCTGGGTCATTGGCGAAGTCCTTTGCGAAGCGCAACGATCGGCCTGTTAGCATTCGCCCACTTCTTATGCATCCGCATTGATTCGATTGGCATCACCGGATACGCTTTCTAACCGAGGAAGGCGGACCTTAGCTGGATTTCGGCGAATTGCGAGGCGTTGCGCCACAGGGACATTGGCACGCATCTTGCTGAAGTTGTTCGGGTATATCCATCGCCGGTTAAAGGCCAAGTGAGTACAACTAAGTACAATAGGGAGATCGTTATGCTTTGCCGCCATTCAGTCGGTAAACTTGCCATCTTTGCCGCCATTTTGCTGGCGCTGCTCGCGGCACCGGCTCAGGCACAGGACAAACCGCTCAAGAAAGTCCGGATCGCAATCGGCACAACTGTTCTCAATATCGCCTATCCGCAGCTGACCTTAGCCTCGACGCTTGGTTACTGGAAGGCGGAGGGGTATGACGTCGAACTGCTTCCGGCCGGCGCTTCGCTGCAAGCGCTGCAGCAGATGGTCGCCAACAATGCCGAGTTCGGGCAGATCAATGCCAGCGTTATTGTGCAGGCCAATGCGAAGAACGACCTGCCGGTTCGTGTGGTGATGGCAAACGGCATACTCGACTGGTCGATTGCGGTCGATGCCGACGGCCCGATCAAATCGGTGAAGGACTTGAAAGGCAAGACCGTCGGCGTGTTCAGTCTCGCGACCGGCGGCATAGCCTATTTCAACAATCTCCTACGCGCCAATGGTCTCGATCCACGGGACGTCGATCTTGTTCCGCTTGGCCTCGGCGCCGCCCCGCTGGAAGCGATGAAATCGAACCGCGTCCAGGCTCTGCTCTATTGGGCGGCCGCTGTCGCGAGCTTCCAGAATGCCGGCCTGAAGCTGAACAAGCTGGTCGGCGAGGACTGGCGGACCTATCCGGATTTCTCGCTGGCCACCATGCAGGGCGCGGTCGACAAGGATCCGGCGATGGTGATCGGTATCGCGCGCGGCGTCGCCAAGGCGACGGTGTTTGCGCTCGCCAATCCGGAATGTGCGGTCAAACTGCACTGGCAGCGCTATCCGTCCAGCAAGCCCAGCGGTGCCGACGAGGCGACGTTGTTGAAGTGGGATATCAACGCCCAGCAGGCACAGCTCGATTCGCTTGCGGAAGGCTTCAAGCTCGGCGGAGGCAAGCTCTGGGGCCAACCCAATGCCGACTCCTTCGATCGGCTAGTCAAGTTCATGCAGGAGGCCAAGCTCATCGACAAGTCCGTCACCGCGAAATCGATGATGGTCAACATCCCGAACTTCTACGAAAAGGTGAACGACTTTGACGCCAAGGCCATCGAGGCAGACGCCAAGGCCTGCAAGTCATAACCCAAGAAGCGGAACCGTGATGCCGGATCCCGTGCCGCTCGTCCGCGTTGCAAACCCAATTCCTGCGTCGACACCACAAATCGTGGACGCGCCGCCGCAGGAAACCCTAGTCAAGGTCACCGATCTCGAAAAAATCTATACGACCAAGGACGGTCAGACGATTCAGGCCTTGACGGACGTCAATCTCGCAATTGCCAAGGGCGAGTTCATCAGCGTGGTCGGGCCGAGCGGATGCGGCAAAACTACTCTTCTGAAAATCCTGGCGGGTATCCTGAAGCGGTCGTCCGGTGACGTGAGCATCGACGGCCGGGCGGTGAGCGGCCCGAGCCGCGAGATCGGCGTTGTTTTCCAGGCGCCGGTTCTGTTGCCTTGGCGCAATGTTCTGCAGAATGTGATGGTACCGGTCGAGGTGCAAAAGCGCGAGCACGGAAAGTTCGAAGCGCGCGCACGGCAATTGCTGGCGATGGTCGGACTCTCAGGATTTGAGAGCAAGTATCCGGGTGAGCTTTCCGGCGGCATGCAACAGCGCGTCGGGATCTGCCGCGCGCTGGTTCATGACCCATCATTTCTGCTGATGGACGAGCCGTTCGGCGCACTCGACGCCATGACGCGCGAGCAGATGAACGAGGAGCTGCAACGCATCTGGACCGACGCCAAAAAGACGGTTCTGCTCGTCACCCATTCGATCCCCGAAGCGGTCTATCTCGCCGATCGCGTGGTTGTCATGACGCCGCGCCCGGGCCGCATCGTGGATGTCGTACCGATAGACCTTCCGCGTCCGCGCACGCTCGCGATGCATAACACGCCCGAGTTCGGACGCTTCACCGCTCGTATTCGCGCGCACTTCAATGCGAGTGGAGCGATCGACTGATGACTAGGGCAAAGTTGTCGCATCTCGCCAATGTCGTGCTGGTCCCGCTTGCGACCTTCTGTTTCTTCGTGGGCAGCTGGGAACTGATTGTATACCTTTTCAATATTCCGAAGATCGTGTTCCCGGCACCTTCCGCGATCGCCCAGTCGTTCAGCGACGGTCTTCTGAGCGGCGATTTCGCCTGGCATTTCGCGGTCACAATGTATGAGATTCTCGCGGGCTTCCTAGTCGGGTCGGTGTGCGGCCTCCTGCTGGGCTTTCTCATCGCTCTGGTGCCCCTCGCCGAGCGAATCCTCTATCCCTACGTGGTCGCATTCCAGACCATACCGAAGGTCGCAATCGCGCCGATCATCGTGATCTGGTTCGGCTACGGCGTCGCCTCCAAGGTCGTAATCACTGCGACCATTGCCTTCTTCCCGCTGCTCGCGAATACCATTGTGGGGCTACGCGCCGCCCCACGCGACCAGATCGAAATGATGATCTCCTATACGGCCTCGCGCTGGCAGGTGTTTACCATGGTGCGGCTGAAGCAGGCCCTGCCCTACATTTTTGTCGGCCTCGATGTCGCTATCGTTCTTTCGGTGATCGGCGCCATTGTCGGCGAGTTTGTCGGCGCAAAAGCGGGCCTAGGCTATCTGATCCTGCAGAAGAATTTCAACTTCGACATGGCCGGCACTTTCGCCATTCTGATCATCCTGTCGTTGATCGGTGTCGGCCTGCACAGCATCATCAATTTCCTGCAGCGACGCATTGTGTTCTGGATGGACACCGATAACGACCGCGTCGTGGGCGCGTGAGATCCATGCGCGCTAGACCCGCGTGATTAAGCAGACCAGCCAAAGGAGGCCGCCAATGCATGAACCCGTCCGCGCTGCCAGCGCCGATGAAATGCCGATCCTCGATCTTACTGCGCTGAATCACGGCGGCGACCTCGGGCCGATTGCCAAGAAGATGCGACATGCCTGCGTGACCACAGGCTTTTTTTACGTGGCAAATCACGGCATTCCGGAAAGCGTCGTCAGCGGCGTATTCGACGCGACAAGGCGTTACTTCGATCTGCCGATAGAGCAGCGCATGCCGCACCGCATGGACGAAAAGTATCGACGTGGGTTTATGCCGCAGGGCATCAACCAGCACCCTGGCTTCGCGCCCGACCTCAAGGAAAGCTACGAAATCGGAACCGATCTTCCGCTCACCGATCCGGACGTGGCGGCGGACCTTCCGCTACATGGGCCCAACCGCTGGCCGACTGATTGCCCGTGGCTGCGTCCGGCGGCCGAAACCTATTTCGAGGAAGCACAGTCACTCGGTCTCCGTCTGCTGAAGGTATGTGCCGTGAGTCTCGACATGCCGCAGGACTATTTCCTTCAATTCTGCAAAAAACCGATGGTGCAGATGCGGCTGTTCCATTATCCGCCGCAAGAGCCGATGAGCGACGAGAAGGCCTTCGGTGTGGCTCCGCATACCGATTACGGCATGATTACGCTGTTGTTGCAGGACCCGATCGGCGGCCTCGAATTGAAAAAACGCGACGGGGAATGGGTGAGCGCGCCTTACATCCCGGGCACGTTGGTAATCAATATCGGCGACCTTTTTCAGCGCTGGACCAACGACGTCTATACATCGAACCAGCATCGTGTGGTCAATCGCACCGGCAAGGAACGCTACTCGATCCCGATGTTTTTCAATCTAGATTATCGGACGCTGATGACCTGTTTGCCGACCTGCCAGTCGCCGAGCAATCCGCCAAAATACCAGCCGATCACCTCTGGCGATTATCTGCTCAGCCGCTTCCGCGACGTCCAGAAATATCGTGTGGCAGCCGCCTGATTCGGCGGCCGTTCGTATTACGCAATTGTCGGCCCGAGCCTCCTTCGGGTCGATCCCGGTTCGCTCTGCGGTAAACGGTATGGAAGCGATTGCCAGCGCCGAATTCATCTCCGGCCTGCCGAAGGCGGAGTTACACCTTCATATTGAAGGAACGCTTTCTGTCGAGATGAAGCGGCGCTTTGCGGATCGGAACAGGCTCTGTCTGGGCGACGCGAGCTTCGCGCCGCTATTGGAGGTCCCGGAAGAGCCCGGTAGCCAAGCGATCGTCATTCAGCAATACAAGATGTTTCTCGCCCTGTATTTCGAGGGGCTGAAGGTTATGTATACCGAGCAGGACTTTTTCGAACTCGCAATCGAATATTTCCGCCAGTGCAAGGCCAACAATATTGTCTATGCCGAAGTCTCTTTCGATCCGCAGGCCCATACCGATCGCGGCGTCGCCTTCGGCGCGGTAATTGAAGGGCTCGTGGCGGCGCAAAAGGCCGCACGCGAGACTTTCGACATCGAGAGCCAGCTCCTCATGTGCATCAATCGCGACCTGACGCTGGAGAGCGCCGTCGACATGCTGAACGCCGCACGACCTTATCGCGACAGAATTGCCGGCCTAGGCCTCGACAATGTCGAAGAAGGTCACCCGCCGAACAAGTTCCGGACTGTCTACGATGCGGCACGCGATCAGGGATATCGACTTACCGCTCATTGCGACGTCGACATGATCGACGCGCGGGAACATATCCGCCAATGCATCCACGATATCCGCGTCGAGCGCATCGACCACGGCATAAACGTGCTGGACGATCCGTCGCTGATCGACGCCGCGCTCGAGCGCGGCATCCACTTCACGACCTGTCCGACCTGGCGGAAGGGCGATCCAAAACCGCGTCGCGTCGAGCGTATCGAAAAAATGCGCAGTCTTGGCCTGTCGGTATCGCTGAACACTGATGATCCTGCCTATTTCGAAAGCGGCTATTTGAACAATATGATGACGGCGGTCGCAGCCACTGCACAATGGGATGCGAGCGCAGTTGTCCGTCATGTAAAGGACGCCTTCTTCGGCGCATGGATCGATGAAGAGAGACGGGCCGCCTACATTCGTCGCATTGACGAGGCCTCCCATCGCCATAATCAGAGCGCTGTGGACACAAAGGACCGCTAATGGGCTCTAAGATGCTTCCGAGATGCACCGCGTCCAACAAGCTTTCTGCAGCTTGACCCAACAAAATCTTAAGGCAGTACTTCAAACGTCTCGATCGGATTCCGAGTTTGGCGCTGATGACCCTGTCCAAACCCCACATCTCAACGCCCTTTCCTGACCCAATTATTGCAAAGGATTTGTCCCTTGATCATTTTCCGGCCGGCTGATCGCCTTGGCCGCCGCTAACGCGTTAGCATTCTTATCGGTTACCAAAGCAAACGTGAGATGGTTGCTGAGATAAGGCTTCAATCATTTTTGCGCGACAGTTACGACCTGTTCAGAAACCAAAATTTCTATGTCCTTCCGGACGTAATAGCCGTCATTATCGGGTGGCAGACATCGCAATCCTAATCAGCAGCGCGACCGGCGCAGCTAGTGAACGGCTATTCATAATCACCAATGTGAGATTTTGTACTACAAGGGAAGCTAGTTAAAACATCAATGCCAAGCTAACATTCTCACAAATACTGCTCGAAGGTGCGCCGGCGGAAATCTGTTGCAAGCAATTTGGCTTGAGTCCGTGGAGGTAGTGCGTCATGGCCTACATCGACCTTCTGAACTCCACTTACCTCGACCTCACGAGCTATCGTGGCAATGGATCATTGCCGGCCAATGGCACACCGAGCTCGATGACGTTCAATGTTGCCCGAGGCTGCGCGTGCGGGGTCGCATAACGAGCATCTACGCCGGCCGTCCGCGGGCGTCGCCTCTCTCAGGAAAGACCTTTTGGCTGCATCAGAGTCTGCTGGCGGAAGATTGTTCCGCCCGCAGCCATGACGTCCGCGCGCGAGCGACGGCGCGCCGCTCCCGAAGCTGCTTCTCAAAGCAGGTCGAAGTCCGTAGCCAGCAACTGCGCATTGTTCTCGAAGGTGGCGAGCAGCACGGCCGATTTCCTGCCCGCACCGTCGGCATCCCACCAAAGCTGGCTGGTCGATTCGTCGAACACGAACTGGCCGTGGCCGGTGGCGGTCGCGTCCACTCCGCTTGCATTGCTGACGAAGTAATCCGCGGTGAAGTCGTTGAGATCGAGACCGGCAAAGATCTTGAAACCGCTCTTTGAAATCCCGATCAGGTCCTCGCCCGACACGAAATCGGTGATGACATCGCCGCTCTTGCCGCCATCGCTGGTCCTGCCGAACACGAAGGTGTCGGATCCGAGCCCGCCGGTCAGCGTGTCTGAACCGCCATTGCCGATCAGGACGTCATTGCCGTCGCCGCCATCGATTGCGTTGTCCTTGTTGTCGCCGACCAGCCTGTCTTCGAAAGCCGAGCCGATCAGGTTCTGGATGTTCTTGTAGGTATCGCCTGCAGCTTCACCGGTATTGTTCTTCGACCTCGACAGATCGGCAGTCACGCCGGTCTCGGCATTGGCATAGCTTGCGGCGTCGATGCCCTTGCCGCCGTTGAGCTTGTCGGCGCCCTTGCCGCCTTCGAGGATATTGTTCCCGGTATCGCCGGTAAGCTTGTCGTCGTAGGCGGACCCGGTCAGATTCTCGATCGAGTCATAGATGTCGCCGGATGCAAACCCCGCGTTGTTCTTCGGCTTGGTGAGGTCGACGACAACTGCGCTGGTGCTGTCCGCGTAGCTCACCGTATCGCTACCCTCGCCGCCGACAAATGCTTGCGGATGGGTCTCGGCGACGAAAACATTGTCGCTGGAATCGCCGAGCTGCTCCTCAGGCGGAATCACCTCCACAGAGCCGGACACCGCGAAGTCGAACAGCGATTCGTTCGGATCGTTGGTCTTGAAGCTGATCACGCCCCCGTAGACGCCCACCTTCTTGGTGTCGAGCATCACGGTGAAGGAGCCAGTCTCGCCGGGCGCGATGATCGATTCGAGCTTGTCGGTCTTGACGATCTTGAAGCCCTTGGGAAGTTTCAGCGCCGATAGCTTGAGGTCCTGCGTGCCGCTGTTGGTCACCGTAAAGGTGCGCTCGAAATATGCACCGACTGCGTGCGTGCCGAACGCGGTGCCATCCGTCCCATCCGGGATGACAGTACCGTCGAGGATATCGACACCGTTGCCCGAGACTTCAACCTCCGGGCCCGACGGCTGCAGGTTGATGCCGAATGTACCGTTGACATAGTCCTTGATCACGACGTTCTGCGGATTGCTGCCGTTCGTGATCACGAGGTCGCCGTCGACCAGGGTGAGCGTGAGGTTCTGCACAGTGCTGGTCTGGTCGAGCACCGCCAGGTTCCAGACGCCCGGACTGATGTATTTCGCATCACCGCTGATACCGTAGCCGCTGGTGGGGCCAGGCACCGGACTCCACGAGGCCGGATAGCTTTCCGGCCGGAACGTACCGTGCCACAGCGCGCCGTCGTCGTCCTGGATGGTGGTGGTCCCGGTATCGGTGAAGCGGATGACGAAAGTGTCGTCGCCCGCTCCGCCGATCGCGGTATTGTTTCCGCCGCGCATGTGAATCACATCATCGCCGGCACCACCGTCGGCAAAGTCGTTACCGCCGCCGGTGAAGATCAGGTCGTTGCCGTCGCCGCCATAGATCGTGTCGGGATGCGCGGCGCTGTTGCTGGTGACGATGTAGTCGTCGCCGGCGCCGCCGTGAACCTCGATCCCGGCGAAGCGCAGGGCAAGCGAGTCGCCCGAGAACACGTCGTCACCGCCGGTCAGGATATGAGCCGCCGCGACATCGAGGGTCACGGTCGCCGCATTGGACGTGACGCCGTCGCTATCCTGAACCGTGTAAGTGAAGCTGTCCGGTCCGACATAGCCAGTATTCGGCTTGTAGGTGATGGCGCCGGTCGTGACGTTGACGGTCACAGTCCCGTTGGCGGGCTGATCGACGATGGTTATTGTGGTCGGGTCCAGCGTACCGACCAGATCGGCGTCGTTGGCGAGAACGTCGATGACTTTCTGGAGATCCTTTACCGTCGCAGCGCTGTCATCGGCAGCAACAGGTGGCGTGTTTTCGAGGGTGATGCCGAACGTGCCGTTGACATAGTCCTTGATCACCACCGTCTGTGGGCTGCCTTCGCGCACAATGGTGAGGTCGTCTCCCGCCATGCTGAGCGTGAGGCTCACGACGTTGCTGCTCTGGTCGAGCACTTCCAGATTCCAAACGCCCGCGCCGACATAGGTCGCATCGCCACCGATGCCATAACCGCTGGTCGCTCCGGGTACCGGGCTCCATGAGCCAGGATAAGTTTCAGGCCGGAACGTGCCGTGCCACAGCACGCCGTCATCATCGATGATCGTTGTGGTCCCGGTATCGGTGAAGCGGATAACGAAGGTGTCTTCGCCGGCGCCACCGATGACGGTTTCGTTGCCGCCGCGCGCGTGAATCACGTCGTCGCCATCGCCGGCGTCAACGTAATCGTTGCCGCCGCCGGTGAAGATCAGGTCGTTGCCGGCGCCTGCATGGATCTTGTCGGGTTGCGCAGCAGAATTACTGGTGACGATATAGTCGTCACCAGCGCCACCGTGCACTTCAATCCCGGCAAACCGTAGCCCCAGCGAATCGCCGGAGAATACGTCGTCTCCCTCGGTCATGAGATACACCGACGTATCGGCGAATTTTACGACCTCGACCGAGGTGAGAGTGTCTTCGCCATCGTTGTCGTCGCCGGTGCGGTTGTCGGTCACCGTCCAGGTGCCGTCACCATTGTTGACGATCGAGTAGTCGTCCCGGTTGCCGCCATAGACCGCGGTGTCCCTGCCTTCGCCGCCGTCAATAGTGTCGTTGCCGCTTCCACCCGTCAGCGTGTCGTCGCCATCGCCGCCCTCGACGACGTCCTCGAAGTCCGTGCCGGTGAACACGTCGTTGAACGCCGAGCCAATGAAATATTGCGCGTACTGGTCGAGTTGCTCGCCGAACAGATCGAGCCGCTCCTCGCTGGCAGCGGAACCATACATGTAGGCGATCGCAAAGTTATGCACTTCGCCGGTCGCCTCGACTTCGAATTCAGGGGAAACCGCGTTGGCGAAGTCGACAAGGCCGGTGATCTTCAGTTCGACGGCGCCGCCGATGAAGAACCCGTTGATGTCGTAGGCGCCCGAGCCCCTGACGCCGAATTCGATGCTGCCGATATCTCCCCATACCGTGTGGGTATCGAAAAAATATTCCAGGGAGCCCTGCGCGAGAACGTATTTCGACGACGGGTCCGAGCCATAGCTTATCATCATCTCGGTGCCGGAGAACTGCGATGAATTGTCGAAGACCGGCAGACCGCCGCTGGCGGCATCGGCGATGAATCCGCCGCGAATGAATTCCTCGAAATTCATCGCCGACGTTGCGGTCGATGCATCGATGGTGATCAAAGTTGCCATATTCTCGTTCCTTGATTCATGACGCACGCTGCGACCGCTCTAAGCCCAATCGTTTTGGACCGAAGTGGAGCAATGCGGTGGCGTGCAGGTGTCCGGGATGCCGGTCGGTATGCTGGAGGGTCTGGCCCTATTTCGATCGCGAGGACGTTCGCGAGACCAGCCGTAACGTCGATGCCGCCGCCTCACGCATCGGAGGCAGCCTGCATTCTTGCTTGCGACGGATATGTGAGCACGCCAAAACTCCCCGTAAACATTGCTAGCGTGGCTGGCTGGGAGGGCTTGCTGGCGCTTGATGCGCCAACTACTGCATCACAAAATCGAGCGTGTCATCACAGAAAGTACGCTTCAAATTTAGAAAACAGATAAGCCAGCGCACTCTTTGGAACGATCCAATACTGGGATGGGAAATCTGGCCTCAGAACTTGCCCTGCATTGAAAATGTTATCGTACGTCCGGGCGCCGGATAGGTCGGGATGCCCATGGCATCGACATAGGCCTTGTCCAACAGGTTATCGACGTTGATGCGCGCGGTCAGATTTTCGTTGAGCGCAAGCGACATGTAGAGGCCGTAGAGGTGATAGCTGCTCTGCTCGTAGGTCTGCAGAAGCTCCGCCGTCGCAATCGGAACCGTCGGGGCGACGTAGGTCATGCGGCCGCCAACCGTGAGCTTGCGATCGAAGAAGCGCAGGCCTCCGTCCAGGGTGTACTTTTCCTTCGGTGGCACGAAAATGAAAAAGTAGTCGCGTTCCCATTTGGGCAACAGCGGCAGATAGGCATCTCCATCCGGCGGGCCGGCGAAGAACGGGTCGAAGACACCGTCATAGGTTGCCTTCAGGCTGGTATAGCTGCCGCCGATATAGGCCTTGCCGGCGTCGTATGACGCCTCCAACTCGAAGCCCTTCATCGTTGTGGTCGGGCCGAGCAGGTTGACGAACACATAGGCCGTCTGGACGCTATCGCCCCCGCTACCGGCCTGCGGATAGCGGCCGACGCCATTGGCGATGAAATTGTCGACCTTGGTCTCGAAGATTGCAGCCTTGGCGCGGAAGCCGTCGCCCTGAAAGAAGACGTTGTCGTATTTGAAATTGGCACCCGCCTCGAAGGTCTTCGACGTCTCGGGCAAGAGGTTCGGATTGGGGCCGAACAGCACGCCGTTGCCGATATGCTGGCCGTATTGCAGGGTTTCCATGATCTGCGGCGGCCGGAAGCCTTCGGCGTATTTCCCGTAGAACTGCAGCCCCTTGAACGGCGTCACCGCCACGGTGAAGGCCGGCGAGAACTGGCCCTCCGACTTGTCGACGGAGAAGGGCTGTGTGCACTGGACTGCGAACGGACCACAGGCGTTGATGAAGTTGCCTGAGCCATTCAGCGAATAGAGGTCGTAACGCCCGCCTGCGATCAGTTCGAGCCATTCGCCCTGTTTCAGTTTGATCTGGCTGAAGGCGCTGGCGATGTCGCGCGCGCCCGACGGGGTCGGGCCGGAAAACCACTCGGAGTCGGACGGGTTGGTCTGGTCCGTCAGGACTCCGGTTTTGGTCTGGTCTTTGAAATACTCGACGCCGTTGATCCATTCGACGTTGAACAGCGGAATATCGAAGCGCGACGTATTCGACGCGCTGCCGCCGAATGAATTCAGTCCGTATTGCAGGTCGAAATAGCCGTAGGTGGTCCGCGGAGGCCGGAACTGATGATTATCGGTCGATGACCACCACACCTTGGCGTTGAAATCGATCCATTGGTTGGGCTTCCAGGAATAATCTGCGGTCGCAGTCTGCGTAACCAGGCGATTGGTGTCGATGTACTGTCCCTGGCCGGTCGAAAACGAATTCTGTAGCGCGACGTAGCCGAATTTCACCGTCTGGTCCGGCGTCGGACGCAGCGTCAGCTTGGTGAGACCCGACCAATTATTCTGGTTGGTAAACGTCACCGGATCGCCCGGCCCGACAAATTCGAGCACGCCATTCTGGCCGGGCAAATAGGCGCCGGTTTCCTTGCGCGACACCGCCGTGACCATCTCGACATTGTCGCCGCGAGCCGCAACCGCATGACTGGTCGTATACCGGAACGCATTGGTGCCGGTCGTGGCCCGCGAGCGGATGCCGTAATCCTTGCCCGGCAAAAGGATATCGTCGGCCTCGAGCGTGCGCATGGAGACGACGCCTCCGATCACGCCGGCGCCGCCGACAGTCGAGATCGGCCCCTTCTCGACAACGACCCCGCCGATCAACTCCGGATCGGCATAGACGAAGCCGACGGCGTTATGGCCCGCCTGCTGAAAATTCTGACGCGCGCCATCGATCGACACGTTGACGCGGCCCTGCTCCTGCAGTCCGCGAATATTCACCGTCATGCCGGGATTTTGCCGGTCCGTTGGCGTGAACACCCCGGACATGTCCTGGAACAGGTCGCTGGTGTTGCGGGGTGTGCGTTGTTCGAGTGTCTCGCGGCTGATGACGCTTACGGATGCCGGCGTGTTGTAGACCCAGTCGGGCGTTCCCTGAAAACCCTTGGGCTCACTGCTGCCGGCAGGGGCGGCACTCGGCGTACTTTGCGCTCCGCCATCCTGATCGCCGGTGCTTGCCGGGGCCACGGGCGGGACTTGCGCCCCTCGCTTCTTGCGGGGCTTACCGGCGGCAACATCGATCGGGTCGAGAGTGACCTGCGCGGCAGATGGGGTTGCATAAACGCACAGAGCTGTGGCGCCAAGCGCCCCTATTGCGACCCTTCGCAGTATCCCTGATCGGCCCTTGCTACGACACGCCATGAGAACCGTTATGCCCCGGCGACGTCGCGCTGCCGCACCGGACACAGCGATCCGATGCATGCATGGCGCAACGCATGCAGCCACATTCCATGCTTTGAGATGATTAGCTGGCTCGCGGGGGCTGGCTGGCTTGCGACATGAATTCACGTCGCCTTAGTTGCTTGCATCGTCGACGGGTTTGATGTCAATCGCTCGGGACCAAGATTGGAATTGATCCAGTCTGAAAAGCGAAACAACTGCACCCACAACGCTTGGCGTTTCCATCAGCCGACGAAAATTTCGTCGACCAGTTCCTGGACGCGCGTGAAGGCGGCACGCGCACCGGCAACGACGCGCTCTTCTTCCGGGCCGGTCAGCCTGACACCATCGAGCGCAGCCGTGAAGGTTTTCCAATGCAGCCCGCGGCCCTCCGGTGACGCCGCAAGATGGCGCGCGCCGAAGGTTTCGGAGAGACCGAGCTTCTTCGCCTCCTTGAGAAGAAAGGCCGCGCCGAGATTGGACCCTTCGGCGACGTATAGCCATCCGAGCGCAGTTGGCAGATCGCCATCGACACCGCTTTCGAAAACGGGCGGCGCACTCGAGGCGGAAACGCTTGCCCCGAGATCGGCAAGATCCTGCTCGATCAGATCGAACCGTCTGCGACCGGCGAGGTCGGGCAACAGTTTGTCAAGCTCCGGGTTTGCATACAGCGCGTCGATTTCGCGGTGAAACTGATGCTGCACCTTGACGAAGAGGCTATAGCGCGCGCGGCTCTCGAACGGCTTGTGCATCATGATCGACTTGTCCAGCCGGTCATGGGTCGAATGCGTTGCCTCCTTGAGACGCTTCGCGCGGCCGGACAAGTCACCGCTGGCATTCGCCTGCAGCGAATCCGCATTCAATGGCTTGGTCACTTCATGTCTCCTTCGATACGATTAGGCAATGCGAGGTCGGTCTACCCTATACCGGCACCGTCGGTCGGGCAGAATGCGGCAGTGAAAATGGAACCGAGGCGGGTGGAAGTACACCGACTGCGGACGTGACTCCAAATACATCGGACACATTGCTCTCGGTGATCGCCTGGCCTGGCGGGCCATCACGCACGACGCGACCGCTTTTCATGATCAGAATGCGATCGGCAAACATAGCCGCCAGATTGAGATCGTGCATCACGGCAACCACCGCAACCCCGCGCGCTACGCAGCGCCGCGCGGACGCCAGCAGATCGAGCTGATGGCGAAGATCGAGGCTTGACGTCGGTTCGTCGAGCAACAGTAGGCCCGGCCCATTTTTCGCCTCGCCGCAAGCCAGCTGGACCATCACCCGCGCGAAATGCGTTCGTTGCTGCTCGCCGCCGGACAGGGTGTTCGCGATGCGGTCGCGCATGCCGAGCAGATCGACCTCGGACAGCGCCTGCTCGACCATCGCTTCGACCGCCGGGCCGGTGCGCTCGCCTGCCCCCATGCGGACGACCTCGATTACCGAAAACGGAAAGGCAACGCTGACCGTCTGCGCCAGCACCGCACGGCGCAGGGCCAGCTCACGCGGGCTGTAATCCGCAGGGGCGCGTCCCATAAGCCTGATGACACCGGAACTCGGCGTGCGGTCGCCGGAGATGACCCGAAGCAGCGTCGATTTGCCGGCGCCATTCGGTCCGATCATGGCAACGGCTGAGCCCGGCGCGATCCGCAGCGATACGCTTTCGATCAGCGCCTTGCCCGGCAATCGCACCGCGATCTCGCTGGCTTCGACGAGCGCGTTCATAAGCCGATCAGCCCGCGCTGCCGCAGCAGGATTGACAGAAAGACCGGCGCGCCGACGATCGCCGTTAGGATTCCGATCGGCACCTCGGCGGGTGCAGCCAGCGTGCGGGCCAGCGTATCGGCGCCAAGCAGGAGGATCGCACCCAGCACCGCGGACGCCGGCAGCAGCAGCCGATGGCCGGGGCCGATGATCAGGCGAAGCAGGTGCGGGACGACGATTCCAACGAAGCCGATGATACCGGCGAACGACACGGCAGCGCCGGTCATCGCCGAAACCAGCACGATGGCACGGCGCTTCAGCCGTTCGACTTCGACCCCCATGTGAAACGCTTCGCTTTCACCCAGCACGAGGAGGTCGAGACCGCGGCCGATGCTCGGCACCAGCGCCAGCATCGCGAAGACGAACGGAGCAAGGATCGACACCTTGGTCCAGGTAGCGCCACTGATCGAACCCAGCATCCAGAAGGTCATATCGCGGAGCTGGCGATCGTCGGCGGTAAACACCAGCATGCCGATCCCGGCACTCGACAGCGATGCGATCGCCAACCCGCCGAGCAGAAACACGGCGATGGAGGTCCGGTTCTCTCGCGTGGCGATGCGATAGAGCAGAATTGTCGCCAGTAGCGAGCCTGCGAACGCGGCCGCCGGCAGCAGCCAGATCGATAGATGCATGCCGCTCGCCGTCAGCAGTCGATCACCGATTACGATAACGACGGCGGCGGCCAGCGCGCCGCCACCGGCGACTCCGACCAGCGCTGGATCGGCGAGCGGATTCCGAAACAAGCCCTGCATGATGGCGCCGGCGGCGGCCAGCAAGGCGCCGATGATCGCCGCCATCGCGATACGCGGCAGACGGATGGTCCACAGCACCAGCCGGTCGCGCGCCAGTAGCGCTGGATCTCCGTCAACCCCGAACCATCCGAGCGCCGCCGGAAGGCGCTGCAGCGGAATGCCCGCAGCGCCGATGGTGGCCGCAAGCGCGGCCACGACAAGCAGGGATATGGCCAGCGCAAGCACAAGGGTCCGCCGCGCTGCGGGCGAATGCCGCAATCGCCCGAGGCCGCGATGCGATACGTCCGCGACGCTCATTGGTCGCAGGCGGCAGGCGCAGCTGGCGGAGCCACGCCCAAGGTCTGCGGCGGCTGCAGGTCGGGATAGAGCTTCTGCGCCAGATCACGCGCCGCCGACGCCGTGCGCGGACCGAAGCCGAGCAGATACAGACCGTCCATCGCGACGAAGGCGTTGCGCGAGGCGGCCGGCGTCAGCGCAAAACCCGGGTGCGCGAAGACCTCCTTCGCGGTCAGCGGGTCAGCGCCGCCGCGCACCATGACCAGCACCGCATCGGGCTGAGCCGCGACCACGGCTTCGTCCTCGAGCTGCATGTAGCCCTCGAACTGGTCCGCGGCGTTCGTTGCCCCCGCCATGCGAATAATGCCATCGGCCGCAGTCTTCCGGCCGGCCACCATTGCGCGACCGTTGACGAAGGACATGACGAAAACCACGCGCAGAGGCCGGTCGATGCCGGTGCGCCATTGCTCCAGCGACTTGAGGTCGCGACGGACGCGGTTCGCAAGGCATCGACCGCGCTCTTCAAGATGCATCGTCTTCGCGATCAGCTCAATCTTGCGAAGAATGCCATCGCCGGAATACTCATCCCCAACCATCACCATCGGCACGCCGGCCGAATCCAGCACGGACAGCGTCTGTGGGGGGCCGGCACCATACAGCGCCAGGATCAGCGTCGGCGCAACGCCCAGCACCCCCTCGGGGGACAAGGCGCGCATATACCCGACATTCTTTTTCTCGGTCAGCGCGCGGGGCGGAAACTGGCTGGTCGAGTCGACCGCGACGATCCGCTTGTCGGCACCCAGTTCATAGAGGATTTCGGTGATCGAACCACCGACCGACACAATGCGCGCGCTGTCCCCGACCACGACTTCGCGACCGCCCACATCCGTCACAGCGACGGCCTGAGCCATCGCCGGCATCGGCATCAGCATCGCGGCGAACAGCGGAAGGCTTGCAAGTCGGCGCAGAAACATAGTCGAGCCGTTTACTTTGTCAGGATGAGTTTGTTCTGCGAGGTGAGGCGAAGACGGTAACGATCGGCACCATGCGCAATGACGATTTCGCGCACCGAAGCGAAGAGGTCACGGCTGTCGAGTTGATTGCCGGCCAGCGTCAGCGTGCGCGCGACCGACGACGATGCGGGGCCCAGCGGGGTCATCTTCGCGTTATCGTGGTCCGCCATCACTCGAGCCTTTGCGGCACAGTTTTGAGCGCCTCCAAAAAGCGCATCAGTTTAGACCGATTTTAAGCAGTAAAATCAATGACTTGAGTGAGTTACACGCGAGACGCTGCGATCGCAATATGAAAGTTGCGCAGGACGGGTCTGCGCCAGAAACGCCAGCGGGCGCGGCGAGCATCCCGCCCGCCTGCGCCCCTCTTTCAAAGATCACACACTGGCTGCGGAAACTGACGCTCACTGCAAGTCAAAATCTGTGGCCAGCACATGGGCCCCGTTCGTGAAGGTGGCCAGCAGCACCGCCGGCTTCTTGCCGGCACCGTCCGCATCCCACCACAATTTGCTGGTGCTCTCGTCGAACACGAATTGGCCGTGATCGGTGGCAGTTGCGGTCACGCCACTTACATTACTGACGAAGTAGTCGTCGGTGACGAAGCCGTTGAGATCGAGACCGTCGAAGAGTTTGAACCCGCTCTTGGAAATGCCGATCAAATCGTCCCCCGACACGAAATCGGTGATGACGTCGCCGGTCTTGCCGCCGTCCTTCACGTTGAGGAAAACGAAGGTGTCGGCACCGAGCCCACCAGTCAGCGTATCGGAGCCGCCATTTCCGATCAGCCTGTCGCTGCCGGCGCCACCGTCGAGTGCATTGTCCTTCTTGTCACCCGCCAAGGTATCGTCGAATGCAGAACCGAGGAGGTTCTGGATATTCTTGTAGGTATCGCCGGCGGCCTCCCCGGTGTTGCTGGTCTTGGCGCTCATCAGGTCGGCTGTCACACCGGTTTCGGCATTGGCGTAGCTGGCCGTGTTGATACCCTTGCCGCCGTCGAGCTTGTCGGCGCCCTTGCCGCCTTCGAGAATGTTGTTCTCGGCACTCCCCGTCAGCGTGTCGTCGTGATCCGAGCCAACCAGGTTCTCGATCGAGGTGTAGCCGTCGCCGGCCGCAAAGCCGGCATTCTTCTTGGGACTAATGAGGCTTGCGACGACACCGGCTGTGGCATTGGCATAACTCACCGTATCGATGCCTGACTTGCCGTCGAAGTTCTCCGCATTCGCGGTTGCGTCAAAGACATCGTTGACCCCGTCACTACCGACGACATTGCGCGGACCGACCGTTCCGGTGACGACAAAGTCATATTCCGAAAGCTTTCCGGAATTGTTGTTGATGATGATCTTCGCCGAGCGCGTGCCGGCGATCGTGGTGTCCATCTCGACATCGAACGAGATGGACTCGCCGCCCTGTAGCACGACTCCGGTCAGATTGGTCAGGAGCGTGAAGCCCGTGCCGGTCAAGCTAGCGTTGCTGATGGTCAGCGGGGCCGCGCCTGCGGCATTGCTGATCGTGAAGGTGCGGACCGGCGGCGCATCCTCGAAGCCGACACCGGCATCGAATTGGGTGTGGTTGGCGATGGACGCCTTGTTGGAATTGTCCTTGATGCTGACGCCGTTGCCCAGCACGTTGATCTTCGGCTCGACGACAGAGCCGGAAACCCTGAAGTTGAAGACTCCTTCGTCCGCATCGTTGGTCTTGAAGCTGATATCCCCGCCGAAAATGCCTACCTTTCTGGTGTCGAGTTGCACCTGGAACGTCGCGGAGCCCCCCGGAGCGATGCTCGCCGGCAGTGTCTGCCCCACCAGCGAGAAGCCTTTCGGCAACTTGAGCTTGGAGGTCGAGAGCGCCTCGTCGCCGCTGTTGGTCACGGTGAAGGTGTGAATCACCACATCTCCTGTGACTGCGGCGCCGAATGAGGTGCCGTCCGCTATTCCCGGATCGGAATCGCCGTCGGCGATGTTGAATCCGTTGCCTGACACCGACACTTCCGGACCGGGATCCGGGGGCACAACGGCGTCAAACTCAAAGTAGCTTTCACTCAGCGATCCGTTGAAGCCGGTCAGCGTCAGCGAATTGCCGCCACCGAAGTTGATCACCGTGTCGCCGCCAACCACCGAGGAATTGGCCAGGACCTGCGAAAAGCTCGCGTAACCCGAGGTGATTCGGATCACATCGCCACCAGCTTCAAAGTCGGTGACGGTGTCCGCACCTTGCGCGTCATAGATGAAGGTGTCGTTGCCGGTACCCCCGGTCAGCGTGTCGTTTCCGCCTCCGCCGCCAAGCGTGTCGTTGCCGTCGCCGCCGTCGATGACGTCATCCTGGGCAAACCCGGAGAACGTATCGTTACCGCTGCCGCCGATGAAATTGATCTCGTTACTGTTCAGCAGACTACTGAGGGTACCAATGTTTCCGTTCATCGCGTCCCAGAGAAGATCCTGGGCGGAGTTGCCGGACGTTATCCCGGAAATCCGCATGTCCATCTGCGATAACTGAAACGATCCGGAACCGTAGGTCAGACCATAGCCGAACGTGATCGCGCTGACGGAACCGCTGACGTCATGTGTCGCCATCGAATAGGAAAAGCCGCCGGTGGAGTCGAAGACCACCGCTTGCTTGGTCGGATCGCCGAGAAGGTTCGGAGCTTCGGTGGTTGCAAATTGCGAGCCCGACATGGAGCTCGGGTTACCGTCGAACCAGCCAAACCCCGAGCGCGTGAAGCTCGCGTCAAACTGAGCCAGATAGGCCGCTACATTGATGCCGTTGATGCCAGCGGTAATCGTAATTGCCATAGCCAGGCCTCCTGCGATGAAGGAACCGCTTGGCTGGCTTGTCTGGCTTGCTAGCGTCGATATGCAGATTTCTCTGCAGAGCTTTCGGTCTCACTACACGTCGTGGCGCGCAGTCGGCAATCTATTTTTCTTGTTTGGATTTATTCTTAATTCAAGTCGGACGTCGGCAGCCCTGATTGTTTTTTGGTGAGTTCTACTGCAACGCAGGAACGCCGCAAACGATCGACAGCCCGCAAATCTATCCGCCTTATCGTCGGGAAATATCGGATAGCTCGAAGTCTGAGATTCCGTTTGGCGCCGTTTGCAACTGTCATCACGATCCGCGCCGCAGACTCTTATCGCGGCGCATTATCGCGCGGGACATAGAATGTCCCTTCCACCTCGAAGATGTCATCCTGATTCAGTTTCGCGACTTCAAGGATGGTGCGAGGCGGGTATGGACCGCCGGCCCATAACTCCTCTTGAACCTTGTTCACCAGAGGACGCCTCAGCAGCATGTCGGTTACATAAACGACGAGACGCACGGCATCGCGCAGATGCGCTCCTTCTGACGCGGCAATCGCCTGCATGTTGAGAAAGCCCTGACGAATGCGCGCTTCGTCTCCGTCAACCAGCTGGTTGGTCGCGGGATCGATACCGCGCATGCCGGCGACAAACAGAAAATCCCCGGCGCGCGCAGCGAGACTCCACGTTCCGGTGGGCGCAATGGCGCCAGGCGGCGTCAGAATGCGGACACCGTTTTGCGAAGCCGGCGGGGTCATTGCGCAACCTACCTTGAATATTCAGTCCGGTCGGGACGGTTGGATCGAAGCACGCTTGGGCGCTCGATGCCAAGCCTCGATGCCAAGTCTCGATGCCAAGCCTCGCCGCAAAGTATCGCAGCCAGAAATCGCACGCACAGATCGCATTGAGCTCGCAAATTGCCCATCCGCAAATTTTCATGATGTGGCAATTGGAATGCCCGCTTATCCGCCACCTCGCGACGCGGGCCCTGCCCGCAACAACCGGCTCAAGTGTCGCATTTTGCTTTCCGGGGCTCGCTCAGGAACGAAGTCCATGCTTCAATGAGTGCAAGGGTCGGCACTCAAGTTCGTCTCGAGATGGGGAAGAAAGACATGACGCTGAAAGCATTGGTGTTCGCGGCAGCCGCGCTCGCCTGGACCTCGGCCGCGAGCGCGCAGACCGAGACAATCCGGCTTACGATTGGATCGAGCCACCCGCCGGTGATCCCGTGGGTTCTGTCGATGAAGAATACGGTGGTCGCGAAGGCCAACAAGGCGCTCGAAGCCAAGGGATCGAAATACCGCATAGAATGGAACGAAGCCTATGGCGGCGTGCTGTTCAATTTCGAGAACACCATCGAGGCCGTCGAGCAAGGCATCACCGATTTCGCATGGGTGGGTACGCTGTGGGAGCCGGCCAAGATGCCGCTCCACAATATCGGTTTCGTCACACCCTTCGCCAACGACAATCCTGACATCATCGTCAAGGTGATGGATGAATTGTCGACCAAAAATCCGGCCTTCATCAAGGAATGGGAATCCAACAACGCCGTGTTCTTCTCGACCACGACGTCCGACAGCTATCAGCTGTTCACCAAATTCCCGGTCAAGACGCTTGCCGATCTGAAGGGCAAAAAACTGCTCGCAGCCGGCGCGGTTGGCGCCTGGGCTGAAGGTCTCGGCGCCACGTTCGTCAATGCCGGAATTCCGACCTTCTACAATGCGCTGCAGACCGGCGTCGGCGACGGCGTCATTCTGATTCCATCGGGCGCCATTCCGATCAAGCTCCATGAGGTGGCGCCGTACGTGACCATCGTCAATCTCGGGGCGGTGGCGTTCGGAGGCTTCGCCGTCAACAAGCAGAAGTGGGAAAGTCTTCCCGCCGAGGTCCGCGATGTGTTGAAGCCGATTGCGCTCGAATACGCGATGGAAAATGTTCGCATCGTCAAGGAGCGCGAGCAGGCCGGCATGGCACGCATCCAGAAAGAAGGGGCGAAGATCTCGACGCTGCCGGATGATGAGCGCAAGCGCTGGGCGGATGCCATGCCGAACCTCGCGAAGGCCTGGGTCGAGGACAATGAGAAGAAGGGTGTGCCTGCCCGTCAGATCATGAAGGAATACATGGACGCACTGCGTAAGGCTGGTGCCAAGCCGCTCCGCGACTGGGACGCGGGTCTCTGACACCGAACGGCGATCCCGCGAGGGCCTCGCCGGACCTTCACGACGCTATCCGGGCGCCGGCTGATGCTGGCGCCCGTTTGATTACAAACGGCGCTTGAACATGGATATTCCGGTCAAAGAAACCCGGGCCGAAAGCCTCATCGGCCGCGTCGACGCAGGCTTCAATTCCCTGCTTTCGGTCGTCAGCTCGATCTGGATCTTCGCCATCATGGCGTTGATTTGCCTCGATGTGGCGATGCGCACGTTCTTCAACGCGCCGATTTCGGGCGTGGTCGAGTTCGTCGCCCTGTCGGTGGCCGGCTTCGTATTTCTTCAATTGCCGGGCGCCATCGCACACCGGCGATTGTTGCGCGCGGAAATGATCATCGAACCGCTGGAGAAACACGCGCCGCGCGCGGCGGCGATCTTCAACCTGGTCTACATGCTGGTCGGGCTGTTTCTGTTCTGCAAGATCCTTCAATGGGCCTGGCCGGATTTCGTGAAAGCCTGGAATTCGGACGAATTCGCCGGAACGCCCGGCGCCTATAAAATTCCGCTGTGGCCTTTCAAGCTTGCGTTGATCGTGGGGTGCAGCTTCTCGCTGGTCCAGTTCGTCAAACTGTCTGTGCAGGAATTGACCCTCCTGATCCGCCGCGATCCGGACAAGCCGACCGATGCCGCGAGTCTGTTGGCCGGCCTCGTTTTCCTCGCCGCCGTCGTGGGTTTTCTGGCCTTCATGTTCAGTACCGATCCGCGGCCGATCAATGTCGGCATTTACTGTTTGTGTGCGATGCTGGTTCTTGTCCTGCTCGGCATGCCAATTCCAATTGCGCTGATGGGCATCTCCTATCTCGGTATCTGGATCGCGCGCGGCGGAGAATTTTACGCGCTCAACACGCTCGGACTTGCAGCCTCGAGCGCGGTCGGCTCTTACGAGTTCGGCGTCATCCCGCTTTTCATCATGATGGGCGTGATCCTGGAAAAGGCCGATGTCGGCCAGGATGCTTTCCAGGTCGCGGCCGCGCTACTGCGCCGCCTGCGCGGCGGCCTCGGCATGGCCACCGTGTTCGCCAACGCGATCTTCGCCTCCATCGTGGGATCTTCGGTTGCCTCCGCCGCCGTGTTCAGCCGCATCGCCGTACCGGCGATGGTCGATCACGGCTATACAAAGAAATTCTCTGTCGGCTGCGTGGCCGGCTCCTCGGTGCTTGGCATGCTGATCCCGCCGAGCCTTCTGCTGATTATCTACGGGCTCGTTGCCGAACAATCCGTCGGCCGCCTGTTCATTGCGGCGATCGTCCCCGGCATCATTCTGGCGATCGCGTTCTGCATCGGCATCTATCTGATGGCGGTGTTCATGCCGCGCTTCGTTGGCGCGCCGCGTCCTGCCGCGGACTTGCCGGTTATCGGCTTTGTCGAAATGCTGGCGAAGCTCGCGCCGATCGCCCTGCTGGTGGTTGCGGTGATCGGCGGCATCTATGGCGGCATTTTCACACCAACCGAGGCGGCAGCGATCGGCACCGCCATCGCGTTCGTTATTGCGCTGGTGCGCCGACGTCTCGACTGGAAAATTTTCAAGTCGATCCTTCTCGAAACCGGCTTTATCTCGGCGGTGATCCTGTTTCTGATCGTCGCCGCCAACCTCTATACTCGGCAGGTGGCTCTCACCGGCATCCCGAGCAAATTCGCCGACTGGGTGACCGGTGCGGGCCTCGACATGACGGCCTTCCTCGTGGTGCATGTCGTCGTGGTGTTCCTGCTCGGCATGATCATCGACTCGGTGTCGATCCTGCTGATCGTGCTCCCGATCATGCTGCCGGTTCTGGACGCGCTGGACGGCAACAAGATCTGGTTCGGTATCGTGACTACGATCGCCGTGGAAATCGGCCTGCTTACGCCGCCGTTCGGATTGTCGGTCTATGTCGTGAAGGGTGTGCTGCCGAAGGATTTTGTCCCTCTCAACACCATCTTCGCAGGCGCGTTACCGTTCGTCATCATGATGACGCTGGTCACGCTGCTGGTGATGCTGGTCCCGGATTTGAGCCTGTGGCTGCTGTATCGCTGACTCGGAATGTGCGGCCGCGCCATGCGGCAGCAATGGATGTCACTTGGGAAAGACCGCGATCATGTCGAGCTCGACGCGAGCACCCGGAGTAGACAGCTGGTTGACGCAGACCGTGGTGCTGGCTGGAGTCCAGTTGCCGAAATACTCGGCCAGGACCTCGACCATCCCATCCATGTCGCGCATGTCGGTCAGGTATTTCGTGACCTTGACCACATCGGTCCAGGTCAGCCCCTGATGGTCCAGAATACCCTTGACGTTTTCCATCGCCAGCCGGGTCTGATCCTTGATGCTGACCGGGTGGTTGTGCTCATGCAGTTCGTGCGGATGCTTGTGGTAGAGCGGCGATGGAGTCGCGCCGGAAATAAAGAGCAGATCACCGGGCGACTCGATGCGAATCGCTGGCGCGTAGGGCATATCCTTCTTGCGAGAGGGATTGGTCTGAATGTCCCCGATTGAAGGGTTGGTGGGGGAAACCTGAAAGGCAGGCCCGCGAACGGTCATTCCGGAAGCTCCAATAGCGCTGACGGTTCATTCGGCCCGAACGTTCAACGGGCGCAGGAGCAGATTGTCTACTCACGTTCGGCTTGGCAATGCCTTTGCCGGATTTCACTGCGAGTAGCGCTTCGCATTTCACAATGCCCAACTAAACCTTGGCGGCGACCGTTTCCATCTCGACCACCCAGGCTGGATTGGCGAGACGGCTGACAACGACCCATGTCGACGCCGGGATATGGTGAGGCTTCAGATACTTCTCGCGATGCACCTTGAGGAATTTAAGTCCTTCGGGGTCGGTCGAATAGACGTTGAGGCGGACAATGTTCTCCGGCCCCATCCCGGCATCGGCGAGAATGGCCAGGGTGTTCTGCCAAATCTGATCGTGTTGTGCTTCGAAGCCTTCCGGCAAGGTTCCGTCAGGTCGGACACCGACCTGTCCCGCCGTGTAAAGCCATCGCGCGTTGGGTGGCACCTCAACACTGTGGCTGTACATGGCGACCGGCGGCGCGATCGTTTTCGGATTTCTGGTCTTCAGCATTGGACATCTCCCTGTGAGCCAAGAGAGATTGCCCGGTCCAGCCACGAACCTCCATAGCCCTGCAAAAAAGACGCATGACCGCGACGTGGTCAACGCCGGTCACCTGCAACCATGCAATGGGAGTTAGCGCTCAGCATCAGTCAGTCGATGACGGCATGTGGCTCGCAAAATCAGGTCGCCTGAAGCCAAATCCGAATGAGTCGGAACCGTCATGGAGTCAGGCTGCAGACCTTCATGCACCTGGAGAGGGATGCTTGCTCCGCATTGACAATCCGTGCGGCGCGAGGTTGTCGCCCATGTCCTGGGCGCAATGTGTTCGGGAATGCGATCTGTAATCTCTGTGTCCGGGCTGGACAAACAGAAGCAGTTGGTGCGGCGGAGGGACCCAAATTCGAACCCTAATGCATTGAAATGCTGGGGTAATTCTTAATGCACAACGTTAAAGGCCAACAAAAAAGCCAACACATACGCGCGGTCCGCGGGGAAAGTGATCGGCGCGAGCAACGCGGAGTGGAGGGGCTCCTTACCGCAGCTTTCGAACTCTTGAGCCCCGCTGCCCATAGGGGACCTTCCCAAATGATCGGCCTTCCATTTCAGAAAGTCGTTATCTGTCGGTGAAAACACGCATTTTGTAGCCGATCATTTCGCCATTTGACGCGACAGCAACAATGCCCTTGATAAGTATCCACTTTAGGGTCTAGCCACAGGTGCATCCGGGGGTTCTAATCCACTTGACGCGGCGGCTTCCTTATCGGTTTCGAAAATCTGGTCTATGCCTTTTGCAACGGCCGCTACGAGCTTTCTTTCGTCTAAAGCGAGTTCTTCGCTTTCACCATGTCTTGCTGCGGCCTCTCGAATAATCTTGATGTCATACAAGTCACTTGGTCGCGACCGAAGCGTGTAATTCCGCCCTTGGCGGCTCGACGAGTAAGACACCAAGCCCAAACATACCTTCGCTAGGAACTTCGGACTTTTCGATATCCCATTTGAGAGCCACGCTTTGGCCTCCGCTCCGCTACCCAGGTACGACCAAGCGCGAACGATATCCCAGTAGTGCGGTGCCATTTCGAGCGTACCCTCAGCGGCCGATACCTCGATTTTCGCGAGCAATTCTTTACCGAGCGCTTGCAGATCCGCTTCGGTAACTCTTGGCACTCTACTGGACTCGCTGGGTATTTTTCCTAGCTCGCGGGCGCGGTCTACAAAGACGTCAGCGCAGAACCCGACCGAGTTGCTGTTCTTGAATGATGTCAGCAAGTGTTTTCCGGCCTGTTCCTGCCCCCAACCCTCGAGCAGGTCCGCGATTAAGAAAGATAGCTGTGCCCGCGGCGATAGTGCGAGAATATCTGAAGGCCAGTCTGAAGAAAGTACCTTATCGCCAAATGCAAATATGACATTCAAAAACTCTTGCGTGGGGAGGGGCCGATCCGGCGCGTTGAACCGATAGCGAACTTCCTCGAGAACTTGCCCGACAGCGGTCTGGCCGTTTCGGTCTCGCTTCTCCACGTAAGGCAAGATTAGCTCACGCAATTCCCTTTCATCGCTTAGATTGTCGATGATGCGATCAACAGTTGCTTTAGGAATAGCAGACGGAGACGGATGTAAGCCGAAAAATGCATCGTAGCCGGGAGCGTACCCAACTCCCCTTCTGGTGGCGGTCGCCGCGAAGGATTCTTGGGACATTGCTTTTTCACCCTCGAACGCCTTGATCCTTTGGGGAAAAAGCACCTTGAGCAGATTTATGATCGGTTCTCTGGTTTCATCAGGAAGCTTGCTTTTGAGACGCTGAACTTCAACAGGATCTGCATCACCGCGCGACAGCACGAAGGCGCCCTCTGAAAACAGAAAATCTCTGTTCCAGCGAATCCAGTCGAAAGCCTCCCCATCGAATAGCCGCAGGCCCTCCATTGCAAGTAGATCAGCTGGATCAATTTCGCCCCGGAGCGCCGGCCACGAAAACTTTACGGCGTTGGCCAGTCGCAAAAGATCGCGCGGATGCCTTATCCAACGGTGCACCCCATCTTGCAGGATGTAGTGCCAACGGAGCGAGTCGGGAATTTGCTCGGTTAAAAAGGAGATTTGTTCATCGAGCAAAGAAAGAAGAGCGTATTTTGAGGGCCGAGGCAGCTCAATTTCCTGTTGTACGATCTTTTCTGCGAAGCGAGGTCCAATCCGGTCAAAACTGCCATCGAGCGCGTTCCACACGATCACGCGGTCGTAGGCCAACAGGTAAACGACATTAGGCAACCGGCCGACCGTTTTCACCATTTGCATGATGGACCGAATCTCATTGCCTTGGAGCCGATCAAGATCGTCAACTGTCACAAGAAAACGTTTGCCGCTGCCAGTTAGTCGTTTCCGCAGTTCCTCGTAGGCGGCCTGCAGGGACGGTTCCGCGAGAAATTTCTCTACCGTTCTGCCCAGCGACTTTTTTGCCAGCGTACCAACTGTCTTTGAAGCAACGCCTCCGCTTGGATCTACGGTTACTGCGACCGTTGCGACCGCCTCAATGAGAGAATCCCCACCAAGCCGTAGCCCCCGCATGAGCCTGTGGAATTGTCTAATTAACCAGTTTGGCTGCGCACCGAGGCTCTCTGTGATGACTTTAAAAAAAGCAGCGACGAGGTCCCCGTGACCGGACACAATCCATGGCTGAAAGTCGACCAGCGTGATGCGGTCTTGGTCGCGGCATTCTTGATTGTGTTTGTCTATGAATGCGCGAACGAAATTAAGCGCCGTTGACTTTCCGCTTCCCCACTCTCCGTGAAGACCGATCACGTAACCGTTCGGAACTCGGAGGCTGAGAACTACTTTTGAAAGAAGTTCACAAAAGGGCCTGTAACCTAGCCGATCATCTTGCCACGGATTTACCTTCGGCAAATCGTCGCCGAGAAAGAATGTCTCGGCTCGAGCGCTGTCCGCGTCCGCCATTGATACTTCCCTCGCAAAGGACCGAGCCTACGAATTATTTCATCAACTTTTTGTGGGGAGTTCACTATCAGACCTAAAGGCTGGGAAACAGAACATGGGTTCTACCAAGTGAGCAAAGCAAGTGCCTAGCGACAAGGCCAAGCGCCTCGTAGAGCTTCCGATGCCAGTTGCAGAAATGGTTCATGATGCCGCTCGGGAATGAGATCGACCCGTTGCACTACCAGCCGGACGATCTGTGACACGCGCACTCCTTCCGGCGGACATACTTCGGGGTCAGCAAAAACGAGACCTCGGACCATTCCGACGCAAATACCAACGTCATGAAATGCTGAAACCGTGTTTGGAATGGCATTTAAGAACATCCGGCAACCGGGAACGATTGAATTAGCGGCATTTGGATCTGCGCGCGCTTCCGGCACGATAAGGACCATCGCAACTGATGCTAAATAGGACAAAAGGACTTTCAATGCGGGCCCCTAAGCTTACAAATGAGTAGTCTCTATTATCGTGTCGTCCCAAGTATCTAGGCCAAGTGCTCACTAATCGATCCGATCCGAATCGCTGCAGTCGTATTAGCCTATGGTAGATATCTATATGTGTCCCTATTAGCTGACCGTGAAAAGACCTCTGGGGTTGGCTTAGGTCCCGCTCGTCTGACCGTCACCGGTAATTTTGTTGCGCCTGTCCTTGTTATCGGACTGTCATCCGCGCTGATCTGACCGTGATTCGCCTGCCCAAGTCATAAAGGCTTTCGATGATCGGTGTTGCGTCAGATCGCACGAGTAAGCCGTAAGCCGGTATTCTGTCGCATGCCGGTGCTTGAGGCTAAAGGCCCCGCGTTGGACAAGATCGATAAAGCCTTTATCAATTAGCTCTTTTAGAAGCCGAGCGGCCGTGTCCTTCGAAACGCCTAACCGCTCAGCCAAGGTCCGCGCTGATAGGGCAAGAGTGCCGTTGTTGCGACCGTTGTATAGCCGCGCGACCTCAATGTACGCCGCACGCGCCGAGGGCGAAAGAGCCAGCCACGCCCGGCATTCCACCATATATTTTGGCAATTCGATAAACGGTGGCCTATTTTTCGGGCGGCCCCTCCGGTCCATGCGGCCCATAGCTGCGTCACCGCGGGCACCGGCGCGTTTTCTCAGCCGCCGTGGTACCCCCCTTGCCCGGCGCACCGCCTGAACGACGACGAACGCGTTTCCGGCCGTTCCCGCGCGGCTGCGCCACCAAAGGACTTTTTTCCACAATCCGGGTAGTCAAGAAGTAGCGAGCATGCCGACCGCGAAATAAGCCGATGTTCGGTTGCTGGCGGGTCTCGACGTCAAATCCCAACTGCCTTAACCGATGAATATATCCGGACCAGCGCGGCGCTGGAGTTTCTTGCGTCGAGCAACCTTTTGCCGCCGCCTCAATCAACTTGATCAACGCCCAAGCGTTTCTGCCGCTAACGACAACGCGCGAAGTTTTGCCGCCTATAAGGGCTGTGACGCAAACCGAAAAGCTCCTCCGAATGGACTTCTCTGGTGGCAGCACAGTGCTTGAACTCTGGCAAAGGAAGTTATCGTCCGTTATGGTGCTCATGTTGGTTTCCGTTGCGTGGGATTCAAAAAATCTCGCCCGGGCATGGTGGCCAGACCGCGCCCGGGCCGCTTCTTTTCATTTTATTTTGGATTGACCATCGGTAAGGCTTGAAGCCACCGATCCAATTCGCTGCGCAAGATTAGCGTGCGCCGGCCGTGCTTACGCGCGGTAAGTTCTCCCGCCCGGATGGCGGCATAGACGCGCGTGCGCCCTATGCGCGCCACTGCACACACTTCTTGGATCGTCAAAACGAGAGGTTCCATCAATCGCACCCTATCGTGAGTGGTCACCAGCGACCTTTACCGCGTCATGCGGACGTTGCTGGAGTAGGTGCAACTGGACTACGAAAACAGACTGCAAAACTTTTCGTAGCCGCGACTGCGCAAAAAAGTGCTACGGCAATTCAGATTTCAAAATCCGTAGTGGATAAAGATCATGCACTCCGCGTGAGCTTGGATATTTGATCCCAGGACAGCCCAAATGCCCCTTCCGGCTCGGGTGAAGGAGCGTTGCCTAACATTCGCTTGGCTTCGTAGTAGCGGGTTTGGAGCGAATCCGGGTTCGATCCCCAACGATCACCCTTTTGTTTACAAAGGAGACGAATAGCGCCTGCAACACTTAGTTTACTCGTCGCTGCGATTGCGCTGACCTCATCGATCAAAAGCTGTGCTTCCTGATAATCCCATAGACGCGCAGCCCCAGCCTTACCAGGTGGAAGAGCAAGTTGTAGGCCTCGAACGTGTTGGAAGGCCAAAGCGATTGCCAGCTTCTGCCAGCGATTCTTGTCATTAGATTCGATCTCGTAATGCTGAAAAAGTAGTTTGATCTTCTCGACCTGTTCATCTCTGATGCGTTTGTTTTCGCTCTCACTGACGACGCTCAGCGTACCGAGCGGCTGTACAACAATCGGATCATTCAGGGCGCCCGAATAGATCGGTTTAGCCTTACGAGCCATTGACCACCGCACAACACCGCAGGTGCGAACGGCGCGAGGCAAGCCTACTGGCGGTGGTCAATCGGCGACGGGGAGCGACCCCGGCCTCGCGCCTCAAGTCACTCTATCAGAAAATCGATATCGCGGCTCAACGCTATCTCACTGAGTTTGCCAACCGCCTAAATGGCAACAGAAGTGCGCCGTTACGCATTGTGTCGCAATAGTCAGACCACCATTCCATTAGAAGGATGCGCTCCTCCCAATAGTCGCCGCGCGCGTAGGCGCGACGCACCGCATTTGGCTCAATGTGCGCCAGTGCCGCCTCGATTGCGTTAACGCTCCACTTCCCGCTTTCGTTGGCCAGCGTTGAGAAAGTCGAACGAAATCCATGCGCAACCATTTCATCGGTGGAATATCCTAACCGACGGAGCGCGGCGCCCAGAGTATTCTCGCTAATGGGACGCGATGCTACCCGCACACCCGGAAAGACTAGAGGAGACTCGGTGCGCTGCATTAACGAACCGAGCCCCTCCAAAACTTCTATTGATCGGCTCGACAGCGGAATGCGATGCGGCCGGCGCATCTTCATTCGTTCGGCCGGGATATTCCACACGCGCGCGTTCAGATCGAACTCGCTCCAAGTCGCGTGCCTTAACTCCCCCGGACGGCACGCGAGCAATGCAAGCAGTTGTAGCGCCGCTTTTGTTGCTGGCTGACCCTCGAACCCATCGATAGCCCGCAGCAACCCTCCGAACGCCACCGGATCAATAATCGCGGCTCGATGCTTTACCTTTGGCGAAGCGATGGCGCCCCTCAACGCCTGCGTTGGATCGCTATCTGCACGCGCAGTGGTGATGGCGAATCGAAAGACCGCGCCGATAACCGACCGCAGACGCTTTGCGGTTTCGAGCTTCCCCGCGGCTTCGAGCGTTTGAAGGATCCGGAGAACCTCGCCCGGCGTGATCGAAGCTATCGGTTGTGCGCCAAGCCCGCCCTTCGCCATGCCGAGCAACCATTCATATTTTTCTCTGGTCGTGGTGGCGACGCCTTCTCGCTGCTTGCGAGCAAGATACTCGTCTGCAATCGCACCAAAAGTGTTGGCCGCAGCTTCCGCTCGGGCAACCTTTAAGCGGCGCTTATGTGCCGCAGGATCCATACCTTGGCGCAGCAGCGCCTTTGCCTCGTCGCGCCTTGCCCGTGCGGCTTCAAGCGTGATTCCAGCGGGCGCATTACCGTAACTACCAATGGCAAGTTTCTTCTGGCGGCCAGCATATCGGTAGGCGAGGTACCAGAGCTTCCCGCCGGAAGGTGTCACCCATAGCTGCAAACCGCCGCCGTCAGAAAGCTTCGTGACCCGTGCGCTCGGCTTGCTCTTACGAATTGCAAAATCAGTAAGGTTTTTGCGCGCCATTATTTGCCCCCGAAATGTTGGCCTGCCAACAATATTAGTTGGCCTTTGTTGGCGGAAAAGGCCAACAATTTCTCCGACTACGGCCGAACCGGCGCGCACGTCACCGACAAGATACAATGCAACTGGCTCTGCGAAACAAGGCGTTTCGGTAGTCTCACGGACAGCGGTGAACGGTCGTGGATCGCTTTTTGGTGCCGGCGGAGGGATTTGAACCCCCGACCACCCGCTTACGAAGCGGATGCTCTACCACTGAGCTACGCCGGCTCACTGCAATGCGGTAAGGCGCTCCTGATAGCCGCCCGACCCTCCTTTTTCAAGGCGCAGTCCGCCGGATCAGAAAAAGAACAGCCGCTTCCAGCCGGGCGAAGTGGACGTTGAATCCGGCAGCGGCTCGCGTTCCTGGTCCGGATCGGGCCCGGGATCGTCCGGCACATGGGCGATCGGAACGACCGATTCCGGCACCTCGCGTGCTCCCGTGACGGCGCGAGGGGCTGCGGGCGGTACCGGAGCAGCCGCCGCTGATGCCTTGGGTGCCGCCGGAGCCGCGGATGGAGCAGCAGGCGGCGGCGCCGGGTCCGGCGCTGGAACAGCCTCGATGACCGGACGCGCCGGTTCCGGCTCCGCCACGACCTCATCGGCAGCGGACGCCGACGCGATGGCGGCAACCGGCGCCTTCCATTCGAAGGCATCGATACGGCCGGAAACCGGAGACATCGGCATCCATTGCTCGGAGACAAATCCATCCGCCGTCCAGGCCGGATCGCGCGCTGCAAAGACGGCGCGCGCGGTCCATTCGCGCGAGCGTCCTTCGTCGGCGAACTCAGCCTGTTCGAGATCGGCCATCAGTAGGGCCACGCGTTGCGTGGGCTGCGCGAGGAACGGTGAGAGAGCGTTGCGGGCTTCGCTGAATTCGCGCGCATCGATTGCCGCGCGTGCCAGCGCCAGCGCGCTCTCGACATGGCTGGGCGCAAGTCCCGCAAGCCGTCGCACCCGTGTGAGCCGGTCGCGGGCGGAATCGCCGAAGCGAAGATAGGCATACGTCTCGGCGAGATCGGGATGCGGCGTGACCTCCCACGCGCGCTCGATCATGCGGGTCGCCTTGCGCAGATCGCCGCCTTCGGCGAGATAACGCGCCGCCAGCGCGACTGCAGGCACCAGATCGGGTGCAAGCTTCACCGCCTCGTGGACCAGCGGCTGCGAGGTCTCGCGTTCGCTATCCTGCAAGGAAAGCGCGCGTGCGGTGAGCAGCACGGCGCGCTGACGGCGGTAGTTCGCCCGGTCGAGCGCGCCGGCCGCACGGTTTTTCTCCAGCATGTCGAGCGCACCGGCGAAGTCGCCGCGAGCGCAACGGATCTGCAATACGGCGCTGCCGGCCCACGACAATGCCGGCGCGATCTTCGCGGCCTCCTCGGCATAGGCGCTCGCGCTTGCGAGATCGTCGCGACGCTGTGCCTCGATGAACAGACCGCGCAGCCCGAGCAGCTTGGTGCGTTCATCGCCGGCCATGCGGCGGAACGAGTTTTCAGCAGCCTTGCGGTCGCCGCCCAGTTGCGCGGCTTGTGCCGTCAACAACAGCGCCAGCGGATCGGCGGGCGCGATCTTCCGCACTTCCTCCGCATAGCGTTGCGCGGCCCGGGCGTCGCCGGCGCCGACTGCGATCAATCCGCGCATGATTGCGCGCTGTCCGCGCATCTCGCGCCGGTCGCGAAGCGCGGCCGAGACCCGCGCCGGCGAGCGCCACAATCCGCGCAGGATCGACCACAGCAACAGACAGGCCGCGACCACCGCGAGAAGTGCGGCCATCAGCACCATCAGCGAGGTCTCGATCCGCCAGCCGAGCCAAGTGATGGCAACGTCGCCCGGACGGTCGGCAAACCAGGTCACGCCAAGCGCGATCAGTCCGACAACAACAAAGAAGAGCGCAACCCGAATCATCGCAACATCCGCCTCACGATCCGGGCTTCACGAGCGCGCTGAGCGCGGTCTGTGCAATGTTGCGTGCCGCTGCAAGCGCCGCATTGCGTGCTTCCGCCTTCGCGATCCAGCCTGCAGCAGGCGCGCGGGCGTCCGGTGGAAGCTTCGCCAGTTCGGCGAGGGCGCCCCGAATATCGGCGCTGCCGGCGCGACCCTCGATCCGGGCTCTGACGCTGGCCGGATCGTCGCCCGCCACTTCGCCCGCCGGCCGGATGCGCACGATCTTCTCAGCGTTCGCTTGCAGCCGCTCGATGAACGAGCCCGTTTGCGGTTCGTCCTTGCGCACAATCTTCCAGATCGCCGGCATCAGGCCGGCAAGTTCGCGGCCGAGCACATCCGCGCTCGGCACGCCGGACGCCGCGAATGGCTCCAGCGGCGCGAAGGCAGCCGCATCGCCGGACAGCGACTTCACCGCGGCAAGTTCCGCGGTAAACGGCAGGCCGCTGGCGACTGCATCGCGCAATGCGATGGCCGCGATGGCGAAGCGGCCCTTCGCATCATCCGCGGTCAGTCGGCGCGCCAGTTCGGCCTGACTGTCACGCGCGGATTGTTCGAGACTTGCAATCCGCGTGTTGAGCGCGTCGAGATCGGCGCGCGCTTCCGGCGACGGACCTTGCGATTTCTGCGCCGCTTCGGCGGCGGACGCCGCACTCGATGCACGCTCGCGGGCTTCATTCGCCACCGCCGCGATATCGTCGCTGCGCTTCTCACGCGATGCGGTCATGTCGGCGAGCGTTTTGACGGCGGCTTCCGCGGCTGCGATGCGCGCGACGATTTGCTGATCGCTGGCGCGCGGCGCATTGAGCTGCGCTTCGAGTTTGGCGAGCCGCGCCTGCAATTGCGGGTCTTCTTTCGGCAGCGCGCCGAGTTGCGCCTCCAGCTTGTCGATGCGGCCCTGCAATTCGGGCGGCAGCGCCGCTACGGCCGGCTGCGGGGCGAGCGCGCCAGTCTGCGGCGCGCGGCTCGACAGCCATTGGCCGGCGCCGATGCCGATCGCGAAAAAAATCACGGCGGCGGCGAGAGCGATCCCGATCAGCGACCAGGGCATGCCTCTGCTGGGCTGGGTCGCCGCAGCGCGATCACCACCAACCGGAGGAACATTCCCTCCAGCCCGGCTCGCGTTTTCCGGTGCGGACCTGACTGTTTCGGGCGCGCGTGGCGGCGCCTTGGCCGGCTCAGGCGCCGGTTTGACGGGTTCCGTTTTGATCACCGGCTCGGGCTTTGTCTCGGGCTTTGTCTGGGCCTTGGGTTGCGGCTTGTTTTCAGGGCTCGCTTCAGGCTTCGCCGCCGGTTCCGGTTTAATCTCAGTGGCCGTCAGGTCGATGGTATTCGGCCGCTTCTGAGGCTGCGCGGCCGCGCCTGCCGGCTTGTTCGGATCGTTCTTTTCATTGGCCATGCGCGGTCTCCTGCGACGAGACGACGAGAACCGCAACCGGGCTCCCGTGGTTTCTCGATACTAAGGATGAGGCATTGCGGCAACTTGACCTTAGGACGCGGAGACCAACGCCAGCATCGCCGATTCATCCATTTTTTGCGCAACAAGAATGGATTTGGCGTTAATCGCGGCCAGCGGTTCCGCTGCGCGCGCGGACAGGCAGAAATGTGTCAGGCACGCGGCCGCCGCTTCGGCGCCGGCGGCCCGGACACAATCGACGAAAATTGCGGTGCTGCGGCGCGAATAATGCAGCACACCGTCGAACTCACCCGCTTTCAGGGCGGCGGCAACCTCCGACGTGAAACTCCGGGCGGCCCGGGCGCGGTAAACCACGACGAGATCGAGCCGCAAGCCGTAGGGCGCGAGTTCTCCGGCCATGTCGCGCGCCCGATCGTCACCGGCAAGATAGAGAAGTGGATCGGCGCGCCCTCCTCCGGCCTGGCGCTCCCCGATCAGTCGCGCCAGGTCGCCGCCATCGCCACCGGCGGATTGGACATTGGCAAAGCCGGCAAGCCGGGCCGCGGCCGCGGTCTGCGGACCGACCGCAAAGCAATCGAGCGCCACAACACGCTCGCGGTCCGGATGCTTCGCGATGGCGCGCGCCGCGTTCCCGCTCGTCAGCAGCACCGCGGCATACGGGCCGGGACCGATGGCGGCCTCCGCAATGTTTTCGATCTCGAGCACCGGCGCGAAGACCGGCTCATGCCCGATCGCACGCAATGCCTCCGCGGTGCGTTCCGCTTCCGGCCGGGGCCGCGTCAGCAACAGCCGCACGTCTTTATCCGCCAGTAAAGAAGTCAGGCCCGCCCTTCGCCTTCAACTCGCGGCCGGCGTCGGCTCCCATGCGCACTGCATCGGCGATCGCGCCATCCCGCACAGTCTCGAATACCTCACTGCCGTCGGGGCGCAGGATCATGCCGCGAAAACGCAACGCATCGCCCTCGACGATGGCGTGACCGGCAATCGGTGTCCGGCACGAACCATCGAGCGCTGCCAGAAAGGCACGTTCGGTATCCAGCGCGATCGCGGTATCGCGATCCGCAATCGGCGCCAGCAAATCGAGCGTGCGCGTGTCGTTCTCGCGAGCCTCGATACCGATCGCGCCCTGACCGACCGCCGGTGGAAAGACATCCAGCGGCAGGATCGCGGTTGCAACATCCTCAAGACCGAGGCGCTTCAGGCCGGCGAGGGCAAGCAACGTCGCATCGACCTCGCCCTCGCCGAGTTTTCGCAGGCGCGACTGCACATTGCCGCGAAACACTTCGACCCGCAGGTCCGGCCGCAACCGTTTCACCAAAGCCTGACGGCGCAGCGACGCGCTTCCAACCAGACCGCCCACGGGCAGGTCGGCGATTGTCGCGGCCTTGTGGCTGATGAAGACATCGCGCACATCCTCGCGTTCCAGATAGGCGACCAGCGCGAGCCCGTCCGGCAGCGCCGTCGGCATATCCTTGGATGAATGCACCGCAATGTCGATTGTGTGCGAGAGCAGGGCCTCCTCGATCTCCTTCGTGAACAGGCCCTTGCCGCCGGCTTCGGACAGCGGCCGGTCGAGGATCTGGTCGCCGGTTGTCTTGATGACATGGATGGCGATGTCGTCGGGCGCGCAGCCATGCGCGGCGGCCAGCCGGTCGCGCACGGTATGCGCCTGCGCCAGCGCCAATGGAGAGCCGCGCGTACCGATCCGCAACAGGTGCGCGGAAGAAGCCGATTGCGCCATCAAACCTCGCAATGCTAACCCGGGCCACTGCCAATAGGCCCCGTTCTGGCGCCGACATAGGGCCGTGTCCCGGCAAGGATTGCAAGCCGATGATCGTGCTGGGCATCGAAACGACCTGTGACGAGACCGCGGCTGCGATCGTGGAGCGCGATCACGCCGGACGCGGACGTATTCTGTCGGATATCGTGCTGTCGCAGACCGACGAGCATGCCGCCTTCGGCGGCGTGGTGCCGGAAATCGCCGCCCGCGCCCATGTCGAGGTGCTGGACCTGCTGATCGCCCAGGCGATGGCGGAAGCGCAATGCGATTTCGCCTCGCTTGACGGCGTCGCGGCCGCGGCAGGACCGGGCCTGATCGGCGGCGTCATCGTCGGGCTGACCACCGCCAAAGCCATCGCGATGGTCCACAAGACCCCGCTGATCGCGGTCAATCATCTGGAAGCGCACGCCCTGACGGCGCGGCTGACCGATGGCGTCGATTTTCCCTATTGCCTGTTCCTCGCCTCCGGCGGCCATACCCAGATCGTCGCCGTGCGCGATGTCGGTGACTATGTCCTGCTGGGCAACACCATGGACGACGCCATTGGTGAGGCCTTCGACAAGACCGCCAAGCTGCTCGGTCTCGGCTATCCGGGCGGTCCTCAGGTCGAGCGGATGGCCCAGCGCGGCAACCCGCACCGCTTCGCATTGCCGCGGCCGCTGCAATACCGGCGCGAACCCGATTTCTCGCTGTCCGGACTGAAAACGGCCTTGCGGCTCGAGGCGGAGCGGATCGCGCCGTTGTCCGATCAGGATGTCGCCGATCTGTGCGCTTCGTTCCAGCAGGCCGTGGTCGACACGGTCCACGACCGGCTGCGCGCCGGACTACGCCTGTTTGCCGAGCGCTATGGAGCGCCGCAGGCGCTGGTGGCGGCGGGTGGCGTCGCCGCCAATCAGAGCGTGCGGGCCGTGCTGCAGCGTCTGGCCGGCGAAGCGCGCATCTGCCTGATCGTGCCGCCGCCGGCTTTGTGCACCGATAACGGCGCGATGATCGCCTGGGCCGGCGCCGAGCGGCTCGCGGCCGGTCTGACCGACACGCTCGATGTCGTCCCTCGCGCGCGCTGGCCGCTGGAAGCGGTGGCGCATGCCGGATTGCGAGACTGACCATGCCCTATCAGAGGCTTTCCATTATCGGCGGCGGGAGTTGGGGACTGGCGCTTGCCAGCGCCGCACAACGGGCCGGCCGCGATGTGATGGTGTGGACCCGCAGCGCCGTGGCCGCGGAAAAGCTGAGCCGAACGCGGCAGAGCGAGCGACTGCCCGGCGTCCGCATCGACGATCGCATCGCGATCACGGCGAGCCTCGATGAGGCCGCGCGCTGCGATGCCATCCTGCTGGTCATCCCGGCCCAAGCACTGCGCGAGGTCGCCTTGGCGCTTGGCCCGCTGATCACCAACGGGATGCCGGTCATTGCCTGCGCCAAGGGTATCGAACGCGGCACCCGCAAGTTCATGACCGAAGTGATCGCGGAAGCTGCGCCGAATGCTGCGCCCGCGATCCTGTCGGGTCCGAGCTTTGCGGCCGATGTGATCAAGGGTTTGCCGACCGCGGTCACGCTCGCCGCTGCGGATGAGAAGGTTGCAGCCACGCTGACGCGGGCACTCGGCTCCGCGAGCTTCCGACCGTATCATTCGACCGATCTGCGCGGCGTCGAGATCGGAGGCGCTGCGAAGAATGTGCTCGCAATCGCGTCCGGCGTCGTTTCGGGCCGCGGGCTCGGCGCCAGTGCTGCGGCCGCACTGACGACGCGCGGCTTTGCCGAGATCATGCGCTTCGGCCGCGCGCTGGGCGCGAAGGCCGAAACCTTGACCGGCCTGTCTGGCCTCGGTGACACCATCCTCTCCTGTTCGACGCCGCAATCGCGCAACTTCTCTTTCGGGCTTTCGCTCGGACGCGGGCTGTCGCCATTGGAGGCGCTCGGCAACGAGAAGCTCGCCGAAGGGGTCTTCACGGCGTCGGTTCTTCATGAGATGGCGCGTGAAGCCGGCGTCGAAATGCCGATCATGGAGGCCGTTGCCGATGTAGTCGACGGCAAGGCAAGTGTGGACGACGTGATCGAACGCCTGCTGGCGCGCCCGGTCCGTGCAGAGGTTTGAAAGATGAATTACTGGCTGGTCAAAAGCGAACCCGATGCCTGGTCATGGGACCAGCAGGTGAAGTCCGGCAAGAAGGGCGAAGCCTGGACCGGCGTGCGCAATCACACCGCGAAACTGAATTTGCAGAAGATGAAGCAGGGCGATCTCGCCTTCTTCTATCATTCGAATGTCGGCAAAGAGATCGTCGGCATCGTCGAGGTGGTCCGGGAAGCCTATCCCGATCCGTCCGCCAAGGCCGGCGACCCCTGGGTCGTCGTCGATTTCGCCGCCCGCGAACCGCTGAAAACGCCGGTGACGCTCGAGGCGATCAAGGACGAGCCGAAGCTCAAGGACATGGCCCTGGTCAAACTGTCGCGGCTGTCGGTGCAGCCGGTCACCGCCGCGGAGTGGAAGGTGGTCTGCAAGATGGGCGGGGTCTAGCCCGCCGCAGCAATCACCTGAGCCAGCACCTTTTCCCGCCCGCCAGCCGAGCGGCATGATTTCAATGTGCGTGAAAACTTTTCAAGAATGCCGTTCTCGAAAGCCGTGACCACGGTGTGATGAACGTAGCTCTTGCGGCAGATCGCCGGCGTATTGGCGAGTTCTTCCGCGGTCTCGCGGATTGCATCCAGCACCTGCTTTCTTCGCTTTCTTTCGCTGTCGGCTGGCCGAACGCGCGCAAGCGAGTCCATCACCGCGGCGGAAGCCAGCAGGGTGCGGAAATCCTTCAGCGAGATCGATGTCCCCGCAATGTCGCGCAGAAACGCATTCACCTGCGCGGATGACACAGCCCGGACGGCGCCGTCGCCGCCGCGGTACTGGAAAAGCCTGCTTCCGGGCAGCAATTTCAAGACGCCGACCGCATGCACCAGGCGCTCGGCGTCGCATTCCTTCTGGACTTGCTTGCCGCCCTTGGCCCGAAACGACAGCACGATGCAGTCGCCATCAATCGACACGTTGGATTTCAGCAGCGTCGTGGCGCCTCGCGTACCGTTGACGCGGGTATAGGTTTCGTTGCCAGCACGAATAGCTGTCCGCGCGATCAGTTCGATGACCGCCGCCAATGCGAAATCCCGCGTCGCCTGGCTGCCCGACAAAATCTTCGCCACCTTGCGCCGCACCTTTGGCAAGGCATCGACCATCCGCGCCAGCCGGCGCGCCTTTCGCAGCTCGCGGAGCCTGTCCCAATCCGGGTGATATCGGTATTGCAGCCGGCCGGCGGCGTCGCGACCAACGGCTTGCAGATGTGCCGCGGGGTCCGACGCATACCGCACATCCTCATACGCCGGCGGGACTGCAAGCGAAGCCAGCCGCGCGAGAATGTCTTTCCGTCGCAACGGAAGCCCCTCGGCGTTCAGGTAGCGGTAGGACTTTCCGTAGCGGCGGCGGCTCCATGTCAGCTCGTCGACCCGAACGAGGGACAACTTCAGACGCCGAGCCAGTCGGACGGTCGAGGCCGACCAACGCGGCAATCCGGCCCGGGCCGGCACCGGCGGTTCCGGAGCGATCGAGGGGGACAGTATTTCCGCGGATATGATGTCGGTCACAACGGCTCTTAACGGCCACATCTGGAAAGCGTTCCGCAGGGCTCTCCCACGCATAGCGCAGTGGTTTGACGAAAGTGGAACATACAAGCCCTTGTCGCTGCCCAAGGGCCTGTCGCATACTTGCGGCAAATCAAGACAGACGCTCAGGAAAACCGGTTTGAACCCTGCAGCGTGCCGGGGAGGGATAGATGTCCGACAAGATCTATGAGGTTGCGCCCGATTGGCAGAAGCGGGCGGTCATCGATCACGCCAAGTACAAGGAGATGTATGCGGCATCGGTCGCCGACCCGAACACATTCTGGGGCGAACAGGGCAAGCGCGTCGACTGGATCAAGCCCTATACCAAGGTCAAGAACACCTCCTACGATCCGCACAATGTCTCCATCAAGTGGTTCGAGGACGGCACGCTCAACCTCGCCTATAACTGCATCGACCGGCATCTCGCCAAGCGCGGCGACCAGACCGCGATCATCTGGGAAGGCGACGATCCGAAGGATTCCCGGACCGTCACCTACAAGCAGCTGCATGCCGAAGTGTGCCGGTTCGCCAATGTCCTGAAGGCGCAGGGCGTCAAGAAGGGCGACCGGGTCACCATCTACCTGCCGATGATCGTGGAAGCAGCCTATGCCATGCTGGCCTGCGCGCGCATCGGAGCGGTGCATTCGATCATCTTCGCCGGCTTCTCGCCGGATTCGATCGCGGGCCGCATCGAGGACTGCAAGTCCACCGTCATCATCACCGCGGACGAAGGGCTGCGCGGCGGCCGCAAGATCCCGCTGAAGAACAATATCGACGCTGCCTGCGACAAGGCTGGCGGCGTGACGTCGGTCATCGTGGTGAAGCGCACCGGCGCCCCCGTCAATATGAAGGCCGGCCGCGACGTCTATTACGACGAGGCGGCGAAAAGCGTGTCGGCCGATTGTCCGTGCGAGGAGATGAAAGCGGAGGATCCACTGTTCATCCTCTACACCTCCGGGTCAACCGGCAAGCCGAAGGGCGTGCTGCACACCACCGGCGGTTACGCCGTCTACACCTCGATGACACATCAAT
>CAZXJZ010000010.1:0-51438 GCA_964641065.1 uncultured Hyphomicrobiales bacterium
GCATCCCGAGATCTCAATAAACGTTATGATCGGCAACGCGACGCAGGTGATCTCTGCCATCGTGGACGGAGCGGCCGAGATCGGTTTCGTCGAGGATGCCATCCGGGTTGACGAACTCACAGCTTGGCCTGTGCATCAGGACCGGCTCACCATTATCGTCCATGCCAAGCATCCCTGGACCAAGCTGCGGCGCAGCCTCAAGGCGTCAGAAATAAGCGCGGCCAAATGGGTCATGCGCGAGCGGGGGTCCGGCACCCGCTCTGTTTTCGAGGATGTATTACGGCGCGACGGTATCAAGCAGGAGCAATTACGCATCTCCCTAGAGCTTCCCTCCAATGAAGCGGTGCGGGCCGCGGTCGAGGCTGGCGCCACCGCGATTTCGCACACCGTGGTCAAGTCGGGGCTGGCTTCCGGACAGCTGGGTGCGGTGCCATTCCGGGCGATCGAGCGGCCGTTTCTCGCGCTTATGCATCGTCAGCGGCGCGCGAGCTTCGCTTTGCGTGAATTCATTGAAGGAATTTCGCCAATGAGGCCTACTTCGCTGTGATAGTGTGTCGGACCTTGTGGAACTTAAACTGACTAGCCGCGCACTCATATGGAGCAAGTCGGGATTGGTGGCGGGCCATTCTTGATTATGGGGAAGGAAAACAGGGTAAGCATGCTGGTCGTAATTGGTTCAAGCGATCGAACCAATCATATTAGGCTGTTGGACTGAGTAATGGGCCTTCAATATAGTGCGCAGATTCCGCGGCGCATTTCTTCATGTGTTCGAGGCAAAGGCGGCAGCACTCCGACGAAAAGTCGGGGCCAATGGGGCAAAGAAAATGTTTCAATTGATTGCTAGCTTTTTTGCAGCAGCCTGCTTTGTAGCATCGACAATACCAACTGCTGCCCAGGACTACCCGGTCCGACCGGTGAAAGTTGTCGTTCAGTACCCTCCCGGTGGTGTTCCCGATGCCTCTGGCCGGTTGATGGCGGAGAAACTCTCTCAGCATTTTGGCCAACCTTTCGTGGTCGAAAATCGCACCGGCTCGGGCGGCAATCTCGGCACAGACATCGTAGCGAGGTCGGCACCCGACGGATACACACTTCTCCTCGCCGCCTCCGGAAGCATGACTATCAGCCCCGTCCTCTACAAGAGCCTACCCTTCAAGATGATTGACCTCGCACCGGTCAGCCTGATCGGCGCGTTTGACTTTGTATTGATGTCGGCACCGGCGCTGAAAGGCAAATCGCTCACTGAGATCGTCGAACTTGCCAAGAAAAATCCTGGCAAAATGAATATTGCTTCTTCGGGCTTCGGTAGCGAGCACCACTTGCTCGGCGAGCTATTCAAGATTGCGGCCGGGGCACCTCTCACCCACATCCCGTACAAGGGCTTCGGTCCGGGTGCAACGGACGTCATGGCCAACCATGTGGAATTGATGTTCGGATCGGTTCCCGCCGCATCACCGCTCGTTCAGGGCGACAAGCTGGCGGCGCTGGCAGTGACCGGTGAAAAGCGAAGCGCTCGACTACCCGGCGTTCCGACATTTCTCGAGCTCGGATACGCGGATATTCGGATGACATCCTGGGTGGGACTGCTTGCTCCGGCCGCCACACCGCAACCGATACTGGACAAGCTGACTGCCGCTGTAGAAGCGATCCTGAAATCCGAAGACATGATCCAACGGATTGAAAAGCTTGGGCTGAGTCCCATGCCGGTCGGACCTAAAGCGCTTGCGCACCAAATTAAGTCTGATACCGCCTTCTGGGGTAATATCTTGGCACGCTCGAAGATCGAGCAGGTCGACTAGCATTTCGGGCAGCAGACATCATGAAGCACGACCCTCTCCCTCAACGACACAACACGAATTTGCCATCAACACTCTGGTACACGCGCTGCCCAGTACCGACCGCTGCTGGTATTGCGATTCAGAAGGGATGGTTGCAAGAAGCCTTTGCGCAGGACGGAATTCAGGTACGCTCGATGCGGCATTCACAGGAACCAAAAATCCGGGAGTCGCACTACACTCATACGCTCGACAATTCACTCCGGCAGGGTGGTAATGCGCCGGCGTTGTTTGCGCGCTCCGAAGGAAAAGACACAGTTCTCCTGGGACTCCACTGGATTCCGCAATACCAGTCCATCCTGTCCCTTCCGGAGTCGGGAATTACTACGGTCAATCAACTAAAAGGCCGACGACTCGCTTTGCCGCGTCGTGTAAATGACGCTATCGATTTCTGGCGAGCCACCGTGTTGCAGGGCTATCACAATGCCCTTACTTTAGCCGGGCTTAAACTGTCCGATGTTGAGCTCGTAGATCTACCGATCGAAATGAGCTATGTACATGAGGACGTTGAAATTACCGACACGCTCACCCCTGCCCCACGATCCATAAAATTTCAGACTCGAGAAATGACGGCGTTGCTCAAGGGCGAAGTCGATGCGATGTTCGGATACAGTGTCTGGGGTGCGGCCGTGCGCGGCCAGATCAACGCGGTAGAAGTTTTTGCCTTCGATGGCGTGCCGATGGAGCAGCAAATTAATAATGGCGCTCCCGAGACCTTGACGGTTAGCGGCGGCCTGCTCCGGGATCATCCCGAACTGGTCGAGCGCTATGTAGTGCAGTTGATTATGGCCGCCGATTGGGCGAAACAAAACAAGGACGCAGCGCACCGCGCGGTCGCGATCGAAACAGGAAGCGCAGAATACTGGCTCGACAAGGGTTGTGGCGCTGACTTTGCTGACCGACTGCATTTCTCATTAGATCAGTCACTTATTAATGCTCTCAACGTTCGCAAGAAATTTCTGCTTGATCACGGCTTCATGCGCCAGGACTTCGATATCTCGGACTGGGCCGATCCGCGTCCACTCACCAACGCCATGAAGAGGTTACAATCACAGCGCACTGCATGATTAAGAACCTTGTCCGGCGTCCGACAGATGATGTCACCAACCTACGTTAATCGAGCGCATTGCATTCCTTTAGTGAGCTTGTAGGTGGAGCTTGTAGGTGGAGCTTATATTTGGATTTCGTCTGGGGCGGAGTCCATCATCCTGCTGAGCCTTCGCGACGATGCAACCACGTCTCCGCTACGATCCTCTTCGCTGGAATGCGCGGAGAGTGTTGGATTACAGTTGCTCTCGCTCCGCCAGACATCTATTGAATCATTGATGAAATCCGTCATTTTGGGGGACGCCCTACGTCCGGCCGTACTTTCGGGCGGCCCGTTTTAAGGCCCGTACGCACACGCATACTGCGGACCCTGCCGAGTAGCTCCCCGCCCCAATTAACGCGCCGGCATGTGGCGGGGCTTGGCCGTCTAGCGACCGGGAAGCGGACCAAGGATCGTCGGTATCGACGATTGTATTTGAAGAGAGATACAGTTCCCTAACGCCGAGCCGGGAGATTGCTTCAATGGGGGACGCCCCGGAGCTTGTGCAGGTCGAATAGCAATGGATCGCATCGTCATCACGATCCGACCTTCGCCTTCCGAGGAAGGCTTGCTGCGCGTGACCCGGCTAAAGAAGACCAATAACGCTGACGCTTCTTAAACGGAGGTGGCGTCGCGAAAAGGAGCGGCAAATTGTTCCGGCAACGTCTGGCTAGCTTTGTCGGTCAGTATGGCCGCTTCTATGATTGATAGACGATTTTGTCCGGCGGCGATGTGCCGATCCCCGCCCGGGGCCCGCCGTGGCAATCGGAGTTGACCGGTCAGCAAGCGAAGTCTAGAGACCGCTATTCTTCTTCGGGCATGACGCACAAATCGCCAAAGCCCATCTCGCGTATGTCAACGCTACGCCGAATTTTGGGGATCACCCCAGCGTTATTAACGGTGCTTCCGATCTGTTCATTAAAGTGTTCGGTGAGAAAGGTGGTCACGCACGCTCGGCCGTAGGTATGGGAACGTTGCCGTTCGGAGCGGCGGTAGAGGTCGAGGCAATATTTGAAGTGAATGCGGGATCTTGAGGATGTGCCGCTAGCTGAACGACTCCAGATGCTCAATGTTCGCCCGATAGCGGCAGGTGTTTCGACTAGATTGTCAGCTCCGATGCTTCAATTCGCTCCGCAGAATTCCTTCAGCGAATCCCTCTAGCGCGAAGCTTGCCCGCCGCTGACGGTGCATCAGTGCCAGAAACGGGCGCTCGATCGGCTGGAAGGGCACCGCGCAAAGGTGCCCCGAGATCAGTCCAGACCGTACAACCAAATGTGACATGGCGGTTGCGCCGGCACCGGCTTCGACCGCGGCGCGCACGGATTCATTGGAGGGAAGCTCCAGGCAGACACGAAGTTGCTCTAGCTTGATCCCATTGCGACGAAGTGCCTGCTCGAAAACGGAACGGGTTCCCGATCCGCTCTCGCGCATGACCCATTCGGCGGAGATGATTTCTGCCGCCTTTAAGCGCCGCCGCAGCTTCGCCCAGGGATGTCCGGAACCAACGACCACCGTGAGTTGGTCCCGGTGGACCAGCCATGCGGAAAGTTCTGGGTCGTGGACGGTGTCCTCGACAAATCCAATCTCCGCCGCGCCGTCGATGACGGCGGATGCGACCTGTGTGGTGTTGCCGATCGTAACGTTAACAGCGATCTCCGGATACTTCTTCTTGAACTGCGCCAGTCGTTCCGGGAGCCAGTAGCTTGCAGTGGTCTGACTCGCGTGAATGGAGACAGCCCCGCGCTTCAACCCCCGCATCTCCTGAAGAGCCTGATCGGCCGTTGCTGCCGATCGCAGAACCGCACGCGCTTCCTTGAGAAAAGTGCGCCCATCCTGCGTTAGCTCGATCTTGCGGCCCACGCGGTGGAACAGCATGACACCATGACGATCTTCTAGAGCCCGGATCGCGCCACTGACGGCGGACTGGGTTAGACGCAAGGCACCTGCCGCGCGCGTCATATGCTCGGTCTCGGCAACACCGACAAAGATCCGAAGCTGATCGAGAGTCATGTTTGGATAATCTGTAAAAACGATCATTTAGACAAGAATAATCTGTTGGACCGATAAGGGCATTTCGACCTATTCACGACCATGGTCGCGGTACTGGCGCTGATTGGAAAACGAAAGCATATCGGGAGATTGCTTCCCGGCCTTGCGGTCGCGCTGGCCATTGCGATGGTTGCCTTCATGCTGCGGAGTGCTCCGGCGCTCGCGATGGCCTCGCCTCTGATGCTCGCGATCCTGGTAGGGATCCTGGTGGGGAACTTATGCAGCCTGCCCGCAAAATTTTCGGCTGGTCTGGGCTTTTCGAGCCGCCACATCTTGCGCTTCGCGATCGCATTGCTGGGATTTCAGCTCAGCGCATCGCAGATCGCGGTGATCGGATTCGATGGTATCGCCATCGTGGTTTGCGCGGTCGTAGTGACCTTTCTCGGAATCGGGTGGATGGGGACGTTGCTTGGCGTCGAAGCGAAGCTGTCCGGCCTCCTCGCAGCCGGCACGTCCATTTGCGGTGCCTCGGCGGTCGCAGCGATGAGCACGGTGAATCAAGCGAGCGAAGAGGACGTCAGTTATGCGATGGGGGCGGTGACCGTACTCGGTACAATGCTGATGTTCCTCCTCCCGGTGGTCGCACATTGGCTTGGGCTCGATGCGCGAGCCTTCGGTCTCTGGGCGGGCGCTTCGATCCATGAAGTGGCGCAGGTGACCGGCGCGGCCTTTCAGTTCAGCAACACTGCTGGTGAGACCGGTGTCGTCGTGAAACTGATGCGCGTTTTGATGCTGGCGCCGCTGATCCTGATCTGTGGGTTGTGGCTGCGGCACCGAATGTCCAAAGGGCCGGAAGGAGTATCGGCACCCGGTTTTCCGGTCTTCGTGCTTGGTTTCATCGCTGCTGTGATCCTCAACAGCCTGATTTCCATTCCCCCCGACGCGCGCGCGAATCTGATGCTGGTAACCACCTTTCTGATGTCGGTCGCACTCGCCGCGCTCGGATTGCAGACTGATGTCAGCAAGTTGAGGGCTAAAGGGATGCGGCCGCTGGCGCTCGGCGCCCTCGGAACAGTTCTTATCGTGGGGCTCACCCTCGGGTTGATTGTGGCGGCCAGCTGGTTCGCCTGAGGTGGCGCCACGGTACCCGGCGCGCGTCAAACCTGAACGGTGCGGCGCGCCGTATGCTCATCCGCCCGCTGCTCGAGCTTTGTGAGTACACGATTTAGAGTGTCGCGTTCGCGCTCGGTGAGCGCATCGAGCAAGGTCAGTTCCATCTGACGCGTTGCGCGTTCGATTTGGTTGTAGACCTTTCGGCCGAGCGGTGTGAGCGATAGCACGACCCGGCGTTTGTCGAACTTGTCCTGTTCGCGCCGTACGTAGCTTAATTGCATCAGAGCATTGACGGCGCGCGTGACCTTATCGGGTTCGACCGTCGTGTGGGCGCAGACGTCAGAGGCCGACATTGGGCCGTAGCGGCCGATCGCGGCCATCGCACGCCAATTCGACGGGAGAACGCCGTATTCACGTGTGTAGACGGCCCGCCGCATTTTGGCGGACAGCACCGAAAACCTATAGGAGAGGCGGTGCTCGAGATCGAGTGCCGCTCCTCCAGGCAAGGCACCGCTTGACAGCTGGCCAGGCCTGCTCTGAGGCTCCGGCGCTGTTCGGGTGGAAGCGCCGCCTACTGCGCCTTGATCCCGGCCCCTTGGATGACGTCGCCCCATCGTTTGATCTCGCTCTGCATGTGGCGCTTCATCTCATCGGGCGTGCTGGCCCAGCTTTCGACCCCCAGTGCGGCGAAGCGCGCCTTCACATCGGGCATCTGAGCGATTTTCGCCAGTTCTTCCTGCCATTTTTTTATAATGGTGCCCGGTGTTCCGGCCGGCGCCGAGAAGCTCATCCAAGTGGCCGATTCGAAATCGGGGAATCCTGATTCGATCAGGGTCGGGGTATCAGGCAGAGCGGAGAAACGCTTCGCACTTGCGACCGCCATGGCGCGCAGCGTGCCGCCCCTGACCTGCGGCAACGAATTGCTTGCGTCCGCGAATGCGAAATCAAGTCGCGAGCCGAGCAGATCCTGCAGGACAGGAGGGAACCCGCGATAGGGGACATGCACGATGTCGATCCCGGCGGCCTTGGCGAGCATGACGCCGGTCAGGTGTGGCGTCGACCCGACGCCTTGCGAGCCGTAGGTCAGCTTACCGGGATTGGCCTTCGCGTATGCGATCAGTTCCTTGATGTTCTTGGCTGGAACATGCGGTGCGACCAGCAGGATATTCGGCATGATACCCACGACCGACACCGGTGCGAACGCCTTCTCAGGGTCGAACGGCATGCTCTTGTAAAGAAACGCGTTGATCGACAGCGGCGGCGGCGGCGTGAACATCACGGTATAACCGTCGGGTTCGGCGCGCGCGACCACTTCGGCCCCCATATTGCCCCCAGCGCCTGCACGGTTCTCGACGATCACCGGCTGCTTCCAGGCTGCTTCCAGCTTCGGCGCGATGATGCGGGCCAGCACGTCGGCGGAGCCTCCCGCAAGGAAGGTCACGACGATCCGGATCGGCTTGTCGGGATATTCGGCCCGCGCAGGCGCCGGCTGCAGACAGAACGCAAGGATGAAAACCGTGAGAAATCTGATTGCCGATGGCATTGCGCTGCTTCTCCCATTCGAAATTATTTCTTCTTCTTATTCAAAAACCGGCTTCCTCATTATTATTATTTTCGAAGCAACGCGCCACAACCTCTGCGCGCATTTGTTTCCAAAAGAAAATAATTTACTTTCCATTGGAAAATAAATACTGTCGCAAGGACGGGGACTTTTGGGCTTCTAAATCCATGAGTTTGATCAGCCGCTACACATCCGAAATGACGGCCTCCTATGTCCGTGACGGGCATTGGACGGCAGATCGCACCATGGATTTCTGGTTGCGCAACGTCGACCGGCAGCCTGACGCGCTAGCGCTTGAGGACGACAGTCAAAGCTTTAGCTGGGCCGAAGGTATGCGGGCCATCAATGCCATCGCGAATGGTCTGGTCGAAGCCGGCATTCCGCGCGACGGCGTGCTGCTGACGCAGGGATATAACTCCGCACTGTATGTTCTCTTGCGGGTTGCCTGCGAGCAGGCAGGCATCGTCCTAGCCTTTCTGCATGCCGGATTTCGCCGGGCAGAGATCGTCGCAGTCGCAAGCACGGTCCGACCCGTCGGCGCGGTGGTTGCGTCAAATGGCAAGCCCGAGCTTCTCGCGACATATCAGTCGCTTGCGGATGAACTCGGGCTGAAGCATTTCTTTACGTTCACGCCTGAAATGGATGCGGTGCCGTCGATCGCAGATTTTGCCAACAGGCCGGCGGGACCCGTGGCGGCGTCCCGGCAAATCCGACCGTTTGAAATGACCGGCATCGTCACCTCCAGCGGCACGACCGGTCTACCGAAATGCATCGAATATTCATGCTGGCCTCGTCTGGCGAGCGGCCGGGTCTATATCGATCGGCTGAAGATCACCGCGCAGGATGTGATCCTGACATGCATCCCCTTCTACACCGGTGGGGGCGACATGCAGTTTCACGCAGCACCCCAGGCTGGCGCCCGATATATCGTGCAACCTCACTTTTCTCCAGAAGCGACCTGCGGTCTGATCGAAAGCAAGCGCGTCACTGGCGCTGTCATGGTGCCGACCATGATCTCCCGGATCCTGTCGCTCCCCAATGTCCGCGACTTCGATCTGTCGAGCCTGCGATGGGTCGTGAGCGGCGGCAGCATGCTGCCATACGATATCGGCGCGCGTTTCGAAGATCTCACCGGAGCGAGGATCATCCAGGGCTACGGCCTGATGGATTGCGGCGCATTGTCCAGCCACGGCATCGACGACTCGCGCGAGCTACGTCTGACATCCAGTGGTTGGGTCATGCCTGGCTCTCAATACCGTGTGCTGGACGCCTCCGGAGCCGAATTGCCCCCGGGCGAGACCGGCGAGCTTTGCGTCGCCGGCGCGCATTGCAACGGCGGATATATTGGAGCGAACGACGAGATGAAGCGATCCTGGTCTGACGGGTTCTTTCGCACCGGCGACCTCGGTTGCGTGACCGCAGAGGGACTGCTCGTACTGCAGGGCCGCTCCAAGGACATCATCATTCGCGGCGGCCAGAACATATCCGCGTACGAAGTCGAGTCGGTTCTATGCCGACATCAGGCGGTCGCGCAGGCTGCGCTGGTGCGAATGGCCGATCCTGACCTCGGAGAGCGTGCCTGCGCGTTCATCTCGCTGGGACCGAAGGCGCATCTCGATTTTGCGGAGATGGTAGCTTTCTTGAAGTCGTGCCATCTCGCGCACTACAAGATCCCGGAAAGGCTCGAGATTATCGATCACTTTCCGATGACGCCAGCCGGCAACAAAGTTGACAAGCGTGCGCTCGAAGCACGGCTCCAAGTCGGGACGCAGCAGCGTGCTGGCGCAGAAAAAAAACTGGAGGACATGAGCGATGCTGACGCCCAATCTGTTTGAGCCGATCACAATCGGAGGCCTCAAAGTCAAAAACCGGCTCAACATGCCGCCGATGCACATCAATCTCGGCAATCATGAGGATGGCATCGCTGATTCGGCGATCGATTTCTATGTCGCGAGAGCAAAGGGCGGCTACGGCTTGATTGGAGTCGGAATCATTGATGCTTATTTCGTCGACGGTGCCGGCAGCCCGCTGGAGTTCTTTCTCGAAACCGACCGCCACATCGCCAATTACGCGCGCTGTGTGAATGGCATTAAGAGCTATGGCGCCGTTCCTTACGCTCAGGTCGGTGTCCGGCGCCTGTTTCCGGTCAAGACCCTGCATCGCGAGGACCGTCCGAAACTGCGCAATATGCCGGCCGCCCAGGTCGAGGAGATGATTCAGGCGGTGGTCGACTGCGCGGTCCGTGCAGCCAAGGCCGGCTTTCCAGCGGTCGATATCCTCGGCGTCGGCGGCAGCGCGCACAGCATCTTCCTGTCCCAAGTCTTCAATGATCGGACGGATGAGTGGGGCGGTACGCCGGAAAAGCGTTTGCGCTTTGCGACCGAGACGGTCCGCGGCATCAAGAAGGCGCTGGGTAATGACTTTCCGGTGTTTTACCGCCTGCACGGTAGCGAATTCCTCAAAGGAGGTTACGGCGTCGATCAGGCGGCCAGAAATGCGGTCGGGCTTGAGGAAGCCGGTGTTTGTTTCTTTAACGTGACCGGTGGCGGCCATGCGACATCGGTGCCGCAACTCACGCCCAATGTGCCGCAGGCGGCTTATTCGTTCCTAGCCTCCGAGATCAAAAAGGCGGTGACGGTGCCGGTCGCTGCGTCCAATCGAAATAACCGGCCGCTGGAAGCAGAGTCGATCCTGCGCAGGGGCTGGGCGGACATGATTAGCCTCGGGCGTCAATCGCTCGCGGATGCCGAGTGGCCGAACAAGGTAGCGCGCGGCGACTACGCAGACCTGCGCATGTGCGTGGCCTGCAACGAATGTCTGGACATCACGGTGGTCTACGATCAGCCCGTCCATTGCCTCGTCAATCCGCGGCAGGGCGAAGTATCCGAGATCGAGAATCTGCCGCTGGCCAAGACAAAAAAGAAAGTCGTGGTTATCGGTGGCGGCGTGACCGGCCTGCAGGCCGCTCTGACCTGCGCCGAGCGCGGTCACGAGACTGTAATCTTCGAGAAGAAGTCTTATTTGGGCGGCATGTGGCACCACGCGTCCTATCCGCATGGCCGTGAGGAGTTGTTCCGCTTTCTCGAATGGCTTGTCCACAGCATCAGGCGCGCAGGCGTGAAGATCAGGCTCGGCGCGGAAGCCACGGATGAGACCCTTGCGGAGGAAAAGCCCGACGTGATTGTGGTATCGGCCGGAAGCGAGCCGGTGCTACCCGATATTCCAGGAATCGATCGGCCTAATGTGATCCCGGCCATTCGGGCGCTTGAGGGTGGAGTAGAGCTCGGCGACAAGGTGGTGATCATTGGCGGCGGCGGAATCGGCGCGGAAATCGCGCCGTATCTCGCCAAGCGCTGGACGCTAAGACCCGAGGTTATAGAGTTTCTGGAGGATTACCGAGCGCTTGGGCAATCGAATTCTTTTCTCGCGAGGCGCGGCCACGACGTCACGCTAGTGACCCGCCAAGAACGCCTCGGCGGTTCGATCGGACGCTCGACACGGTGGGTGGTTGCTAAGGAACTCGAGCACTCCGGGGTGAGGACGCTCTTTGGTACCACGACAAAGTCAATCACGGATAAGGGGGTTGTCGTTTCGCGCAACGGGCAGGAAGAGTTGATCGAAGCGGACACCGTTCTGATCGCGGCCGGTCTAAAGCCGAACCTGTCGCTGTATGAGGCGCTTAAGAAAAAGGCTCTCGCGCCGGAGGTCTATTCCGTTGGCGATCCGGAACTCGCAAGTCACGCAATCCATACCGTGAAGGAGGCGTTCAAACTCGCGCTTCGGATTTAAGTGGGTCGGCATTTGCTTCGGTGTCATAGTATTAAACGCCGACGCTCGTGATTCCTGAGAAAGAAGTTTGCGCCTATCGAACAAGACGATCACTCCCCCAGTACGGCCATGAACCAAAGCCAACACTCGGCTCGGTTAGGGGCCGCCACAATTGGATGAGTTTTTTCCGTATCCGTTAAGCAGCGCGCTACGGTTTTTTCGCGGTCGTCAAAATGTTTCGGACGATCGTATCTAGCGTCCACGAGTGCCCCCTCAGGCGAAGGATCATCATATTCATTGGCGCTACATCGCACCCAGCAACGCGCAGTTACCAGCCCGACGGGCGTAAAGGCCGTTGTGGGTTTTGATTTGCGCTGCCCGCATGCGCAATGCACGCGCGGCAACCACTAAATGACCGCCAGACCCGAGACTGCACTCCGCTTCCGAGGTTGCGCGTAGGACTTGTTGCGGCGATTGCTCGCGAGGGACCGTCTGAAACACAGACCAGCGACCAGGCTGCTGCTAAATGATCCCTTCATTTTTTAGGGAGGTGATTTTCTCTTCCGAATAGCCCAACTCCGTGCCGTAGACTGCATCGTTGTGTTCCCCGAGTTTTGGGCCGAGAAAATCGACAGAGCCCGGTGTTTCGGAGAATTTCGGCACCACGTTTTGCACGACGGCCGCCACGAGGTCGGGGTCCGAGACCCGCACCAGCGCTTCACGCGCCGCATAATGCGGATCAGCGAAGATGTCCTGTATGTCGTAGATAACCGAGAACGCCACTTCGTATGCGTTGAATTGCGTAACGACCTCTTCGCGCGATCGCTCCGCGATCCAGTTTGCGACGATGCCGTTTATCTCATCGCTGTGATGAACGCGACTGGCATTGTCCGCGAACTTCGGGTTGGTGATTAGATCCTCCCGACCAATGGCGCGGCACAGCCGCACCCAAATATTGTGATTGCTCGCGGCCATAGTGATGTACCGGCGATCGGTGGTCCGGTAGGTGGAACTCGGCGCCGCATAGGCGACCTGATTGCCGGTCCGTGTATGGATTTCACCGGTCTTGTCATACTGGATGGCGTCAAAGTCCATCAACCGGAATAACGCCTCATAGAGCGCAAGGTCGATCATTTGTCCCACACCGCGCTTGGCGTCCCTGTGATATAAGGCGACCATGACAGAAAAGGCGCCGAAAAGCCCGCTGATGAGATCTCCAAGCGGATAGCCGGGAGACATAGGCGGACCGTCTGCATCACCGATCAAGTGAGTGAGGCCGCTCATCGCTTCCGCCACACGACCAAAGCCGGGGCGATCGCGATAGGGCCCGTCCTGACCGAACCCGGAAATCCGAAGCATCACAATGTTCGGCTGGATCGCCTTAATCACGTCATATCCGACGCCCCAGCGCTCTAAAGTCCCCGGTCGATAATTCTCGATTACTACGTCGCGGGCCGCAACCAATTCCTTAAATATTTCGGCTCCTGCCGGCTTGCTCAGATCTAGGCTGATGCAGCGCTTGTTGCGCGAAATCGATTTCCACCACAGCGGGATGCCGTTGTAAATCGGCTCAAGCTTCCGCTGACCGTCGCCATGTTGCGGATGCTCTATCTTGATTACATCAGCACCAAGATCGGCGAGCAGAACTGATGCGAACGGAGCCGCAACCATATTGCCCGCGTCGATAACGCGAACCCCCGTCAGCGGCTTGGACCGCGAGGGTTGGGCGAAGTTGAACTTTTCTCCCCTCGTACGATCGACGGTCACGCCGCAACTCCTTTCCGACTTTTCCCGAGGAAAGCGGTGTCGCGGATGGCGCGCAGATCATCGTCGTACTGCATGAAAAAGCTTGAGTCGATTTCGGTGCCGACGCCGCGCGATTTGGCTCGCTCGTAGATCAGCCGGCCCATGGCAGCGAACTGGATACCCATTCCTACATTGTTGTTGTGATACGTGATCTGCTGGCTGGTCGAACGCCCGTGAATATTCTTCTTGATCAAGAGTTCCCCGACTTCGTGGATGTCCGACCATGACAAAGTGCCCTTGCGCAGGTGTGGATACAACTCCGGCTGCTTGTCGAGCTTCACCGATTCGCGGGAGTTGACGACGATCAGGTCGCTCCGAAGCACGGTCTCGTCATCTGTTTCGCGCCGGGGCAAGAAGGAGTCGCTTCCGATCATCGTGTTGACATGCGTGCCCGGCTCAAGCCATGCGCCGTTGAAAACGGCTTCGTTCGAACTCGTTGCGGTCGTCACGATATCGCAGCCCGAAACCGCATCACGCGCTTCATCCACGGCCACGGCGCGCACACCCACGAGGTCGCTGATCTGCTTGGCCACACGCTCGCGCCGCTCCTTCCGCGTGCTGTAGACGCGAATCTCCTCAATTCCAGTTACGGCGCAAGTACATTCGGCCTGCAGCAGCGCCTGAGTCCCGGACCCGAACATACCCATGACTTTTGCATTGTCCCGAGCCATCCGCTTGGTCACGATTGCACTCGTGGCGGCGACGCGAATTGGATTGAGGTAAAAGTCCTGCAGTACCGCAAGAAGCTCCGTGGTCTCCGTGTCGAATACGAAGACCAGCGCCGAGAACGCGCCAGGAAATCCGAGCCTCGCATTGCCGCGTTTCTTCTCGATGGAAACCGTCGCCGAGTTGATGCGCAACCCCATCGAGTGCATGCCAGGCACGACGCCCGCCATTTCGTTGAACCAGTAATAATGATCGACCCGATCCGCGCGCGGGTGGTAGATGCGCCGGCGGGGCAACTCCTGTGCCTCGCCACGACCGTGTTCGATATACGCCTTTTCAATAATATCGATACAATCGTCCGTCGTTACCAGACCGGGCATATCCTGGTTGCGCAGTAACAAGGTCGTCTTCACGCGAGCACTCCTATTTTCGAACCAGCCGGCTGGCCCTTGCCGGGCGCAGCACGTTCGGATTTCCTGCTTTTGAGATTTACAATCATGATTTCGGCCACGCGAAGAAACGTGAGGAAATCATTCGTACCGATATTAGCGCGCGCGGCCGAATTGATGTCGACGGCTTGAGGAATGAGCTTGCGAGTCAGCGACTTGCCCCGTGCGGTGAGCTGCAGATTCACGATCCGACGGTCTTCTATATTCTTCACCCGCTGTATCAGACCTCGCTCTTCCAAATCGTGGAGGACCGCCGTCGAAGACGCCTTCTCGACGCCTAGATATCTGGAGACCGCCGAGCACGTCATGCCAGGATTGTCCCATAGACTGCGGAGGTGCAGCCACTGGCTCAACGTCACGCCATAGCGCGCGAGCCTACCTTGCATTTCATTTTCAAAGGCGCGGCTGATCTCACGCAACAAATGCCCGAGCCCGCGCGCGGGCAGCCCAGCCGATTTTGCCACATACCGCTGTTGCAGGGAATTGACTCCAGATTGTTCGTATGTCTACCATACGATCTGACGCTATGACAAGCTGAGCGAACGACATGCCGGAATTGCTGGTGGGGCGCACGACGGAGTTCGCCGATAACTCCGTGCTAATTTTCACGGCCGGCGATACGGAAGTGGGCGTCTTTCGTCGCGGTGAGGACTTCTACGCCTATGAAAATCTGTGCCTTCACCAAGGGGGCCCTGTCTGCGAGGGCATGCGCACACCCAGAGTCGCTGACGTCATCGCGCCAGACCGGACACTGGCGGGGCAGCGCTTCGTGGAGGACGACATGCACATCGTGTGTCCGTGGCACGGCTACGAGTACAAGCTGACTACCGGCGAGTGCGTCGGCAATCCGAAAATGCGGTTGCGCAAATTCGAGGTCAGGCAGCGCGAGGGAAGCATCTATGTCGTGCTCTGACGTCGCGCCCGCTACCGGCACCGAGAAGACCATCGACTGCGCCATGTTAAACGCGCTTTCTGATCGCGAACTGCAGCTTCATCTGGAAGGTGCGGTTCGTGCCTATTGCTCTCGTATAGAAGAAGGGGCCGAGATCCAGCCGTTCACGCATGCTCGTGCCGTCAGTGCGACAGAAGTCATGATCGTCGTAAGCCGCATGCTGAAGTCCACGGGGATCGAAGTTTTCGAACTTGGAATGTGGCAGGCTTGGACGGGCGGCCGGTAGTGCGCGTACTTTTGGTCAGCAGGAACCGATGAACATACTTACATCTGGTCTACGCGATCCCTCGGTCGAAGAATTCGACACGCGCACGCTTTTGAAAAAGGCGGCTCAGCAGGCTAGGAAGCGCCGTTACGAAGACTTCCTGATCGTCGACGTGGATGCCCACCATTACGAGACAGAGTCTCTCGGAGAAATTCTCGAATACGTCGAGGATCCGGTCCTGCGGGCTGCAGCAAAGGCCAAGGGCGGCGTCTACGCCGGGGCGCCGACGCTTATGAACAATCAGCCGGGCTTCCAGGACATGGGCGGACGTATTGGCCGCTACAGCACGCGGCGGCTCGAGAAGACGCCCGAAGCGCCACCGCACCGGGACGTCCATCTGACCAAACGTTGGATGGACGCACTTGGCGTCGACATCGTCTGCCTGTTCCCGACGCCTATGCTGCTACTTGGCCTGCATCCCAATGTGGAGATCGAGATCGCGCTGGCGCAGGCATATAATCGTTGGCTGACGCAGAATGTCCTTAGCTCGGAGCCGCGCATCAAGTCGATGCTGTATCTGCCATTCAACGATCCAGAGGCTACTTACAAGACGGTGCAGGAATTCGGAGACAAGAAGGGCGTCATCGGTTTCATGGTGACCGCAGCGCGCTACAAGCCAGTCTATAATAATGCGTATATGAAGACCTACGCGTTGCTGGAAGAACTAGGTAAGCCCATTTCCTTTCACGCGGCTTACAACTGGTATGACCAGTCGTTCTTCCAGATGACCAACCGATTCATCGCTGTCCATGCGCTCGGATTTACCTTCCACAACATGATCCACCTCACGAATTGGATCGTGAACGGATTGCCGGAGCGGTTTCCGAAGTTGAAAACGATCTGGATCGAGAGCGGGCTCGCCTGGGTGCCGTTCCTGATGCAGCGACTCGACAACGAATACATGATGCGGACGTCCGAATGCCCGTCGCTCAAGCGCAAACCAAGCGATTACATCCGCGAGATGTATTTCACAACGCAGCCGATGGAGATGGTGGACAACCGCGAGATGTTGGAATTGACGTTCAAGATGATGAACGCTGAAACCCAGTTGCTCTACTCGTCCGACTATCCGCATTGGGACATGGACCTACCAAGCGTAATACACGACCTGCCATTTTTGTCCGACCAGGCGAAGCGCAACATCCTAGGCGAGACCGCCCGCAAGCTATTCGACCTCGAGCCGGTCTTCTCGGATGTGAAGCTGGCCGCACGCGAGGCGCGGCAGAGATCTGCCGTCTAGGAATGCGCCAGCCGAACGACGTGATCGAACGATCGGTGTTGCGATGTGATACGGTCACCTGCAATATATAATCAAACAAACGGTGGGAGGAAAGACAATGAGAATTCCGACCTTCTTTTTCCTAAGCTTGATTCTTCTGGCCTTTCAGGGAGGAGCGTCCTACGCGGACGACAACTATCCGTCGCAGGCGATCCGCATCGTCGCCTCCTATGCGCCCGGTGGAACGCCTGACACAGTCGCTCGCATCATTGCGGAGCAGTTGTCGCTTCAGTTCAAGCAGTCTGTATTCGTAGAGAATCGGCCCGGCGCCAATGGCGCGATCGCAAGCGAGAATGTGGCAAGTTCGCCGGCGGACGGTTATTCGTTGCTGCTGGCGTCTGACGGGCCTGTCGTGATCATGCCGCTTTTGAAGAAGGGCAGCGCCGATCCGCTTACGAGGCTCGTCCCCGTCAATCTCACCGCGGAGAGTGCGTTTGTTCTTATGGCGAGGAAAAACCTGAAAGCAACCGATCTCAAGACGCTCATCGATCTCGCGAAAGCAGAAAAGCTGACTTACGGCTCGGCCGGGGTCGGCAGCCAGCACCACTTAGCGGGAGAGCTTCTGAAGAGCCGCGCCGGCATCGACCTGATCCACGTTCCGTACAAGGGCGCAGCGGAGGTTTTGGCAGACCTCATGGGCCAGCGTCTGGATCTGGGGTTTGGCGGGGTGCCGCCATCGACGCCGTACATCGCTGGGGGCAATGTTCGGCCGATTGCCGTGACCTCCGAAGTCCGCAATCAGAAAATTCCCGCCGTCCCGACGTTTTCGGAACTGGGGTACGACGGTTATCGCGTGGTTTTCTGGGTCGGCATCATGGCGCCGGCCGGAACTCCGCCGGCGGTCATCGCCAAGTTGAACGACGCCATCACTACCGGTATGAAAACGCCGGAGGCGACAGCCAAGCTGGAAAAGCTCGGCGTCGACCTGGTGAATCTCGGTCCCGCCGATTTTGCGAAGCGGCTCGAAACGGACAAGAAGATGTGGGGCGACCTGATCGATCAAACGGGGCTGCGGCAGTAACCAAGGATGCGAGCGCTGCGCTGCGCGAGCGTCTTCCGATCTGATCCAAGCCAGAGTTGTCAGGTATCTGAGGTGAATGTTGCTGATCCTCTCGAATGATGACGTCAATCGACTGATCACGATGCCTGACGCGATTGAGGCGCTCCGCATCTCGAATCGTGAGGTCGCAACGCTCAAGCGCAGCGGCGAATACCGGCTGAACCGCGCGCGCACCAACCACTATCTGCCCTGTGACGCGTTCGACTCGCAGAACTCGGAGGCCGTCCTGAGCGACGGCGTCAGCAACGATCCTCGCGTACTCTACAATTTCAAGTCGATGGAAGGCGGCAGCCTTTATTTCGGCGTCTGGGCGCTTCGCAGCAGTTCAGACCTCGTTAGGCTCAGCACCGGCCCATACGGGCAACTACACACGTTTCTGCGCTACGGAGACCTTCCTGGAGGCCAAGGCTATAGCGACCTTGTTTTCCTATACAACATTCGTAACGCCCAGTTCGAAGCAATCATCCAGGCCGCAGCATTGCAGGGAATTCGTGTCGCCGCCACGTCGGCGCTCGGCACCGATTATCTTTGTCGCACGGATGTGCAGAGCGCCGGGCTGTTCGGCTCAGGATGGCAGGCGGCGGCAAACCTGCGTGCTCTCTTGCATGTCAGACCGAGCATAAAGTACGTGAAGGTCTTCAGTCCGAACGCGGACCACCGCGAGGCCTTTGCCCTAAAGATGCGGGAGGAGCTTAAGATCGATGTTATCGCCGTCGGCGCGCCTGAAGACGCCGTACGCGGCCTGGATATCGTCTACGAAGCATCAAGCTCTCGTACGCCTGTCTTCGACGGCATACTGCTCGAGGAAGGACAGCACGTAATGTCGCTTGGCGCCGGGGACGAGCATTTCAAGCGTCGCCTGATTGATCCTGTCGGTGTCGCACGATGCGACACCATCGCGGTCCATTCGCTTGAAGTGAAATACGGCCTGGAGGAGATCGGTGATTGCGTGGAGGCAGGAGCATTCGGCTGGGACCGCGTTGTCGACCTTCCTGATCTCGTCGCCGGTCACCACAAGCCGGACGTGGCCGGCCGGTCCATCTCGTTCTTCAAGAACAATGTTGGTCTCGGCAGCCAGTTCGCTGCTGTCGGCGGATTGGTGCTGAGAAACGCCAAGGAACGTAGAATAGGTTTCGAGCTCCCACAAGACCGGGTATCGCAAGTGATGACCCGTTAGAGTTGCAAGATCATCTTTAGACTCGCGACACAGTGCGCTGAAGGCATTCGCGAAGCGCGAGCACCGCTCTGTATGTCCTTCTCCTTAGCGCGCTTGTTGCTATAGCCGCGCTTTTGCCGACCGGCTTGGGGCTGGGTCGGTCTGAACTGCCGATGAGAAACCGCGTCTTGTTGAGGCCATTGCCGCCATCGATATGTGCGTGGTGCGGACGGCGACATTTGATCTCCTTGTTCGCCTCTTGGTTTTGGGTCATGGCCGACGACAGCTACTGTGGTTGAGGTCACACGCCATCCTGTCCTTTCCGAAAATTCCATCCGGCTAGGAATTGGCGTGTGAGCCAGAATCGTCGCATCTTTGTCGACGATGATTTCTTTCCTCCATGCGCTCGCATTGTTGGTTCGCGACCTGTTCAAGTCGCGCCGCCGGCTAGAAGCCGAAAATTTGATACTTCGGCATCAGCTCAATGTGGCCCTGCGGCGGGCGCAGCCTCGGCTCCGGAACGACGACCGCCTCCTTCTCATGCTGATGACCAGGCTCTGGCCGGACCTGCTTGGGGCGGTCCGTGTCGTTCAGCCGGAGACGATCCTGCGATGGCACAGAACTGGATTTCGCATGTTCTGGCGCTGGAAGTCGCGCCGCAGGGCAGGGCGACCACGGATTGATCGCGGGCTGCGGGAGCTTATCGAGCGGATCAGCCAGGAGAACCCGCTGTGGGGCGCTTCGCGAATCCATGGCGAGTTGTTGATGCTCGGGTTCGAAGTTGCCCAATCGACTGTGTCGAAATACCTGGTACGAGGCAGCAGACCGCCGTCACAGACATGGAAGACATTTCTGCGCAATCACGCTGATGCAATAGCCGCCATCGATATGGTGGTCGTCCCGACCGTGAGCTTTGACCGCTTGTTTGCTTTTCTGGTCGTCGGCCACGGCCGGAGGGAGCTTCTTTGGGTCGAGGTGACTCGCCATCCGACGGCTGCCTGGCTGGCCCAGCAGATTACGGAAGCCTTCCCCTGGACATCGGCGCCGACTTATCTGGTGCGCGATAATGATGGCTGTTACGGGCGCGTGTTCACATCCCGAGTTAGAGCCATGGGGATACGCGACCGTCCGATCTCGCCTCGATCTCCCTGGCAGAACGGGATCGCGGAACGACTGATCGGCACCTTGCGTCGCGAGTGTCTGGATCACATGCTGGTCGTCGGCGAGGCACACCTGCGCCGCATCTTGTCGTCCTACGCGTCCTATTACAACCGAGCGCGCACGCACATAGCCTTACAGAAAGATGCGCCTCAGCATCGAGCCGTTCAGCACGATGGTGCAATTGTCGGCCTCTCAATCTTGGCCGGCTTACATCATCAGTATGTCCGGATGTGATTTTCAGAAAGGACAGCCGAGATGGATGCGGTCAAGCACGGCTACGAGGACAACCGGCGTCTCCTCATCGAGGGACTGCCGAAGGCGGGGCTCGAAACCTTCCTGCCGGTCGACGGTGCGTTCTATCTCTATGCGAATGTCGGGCGCTTCTCCGACGATTCCTTCGAATTTGCCAAGCGCATGCTGGAGGAGGCGCATGTTGCGGCGACGCCCGGCGTCGATTTCGATCCGCTCGACGGGCGCCATTATCTGCGCTTCTGCTATGCGCAGTCGCAAGGAGATATGCGCGAGGCGGTGGAGCGGATCGGGCAGTGGCTGCACAGGCGATGAGCGAAAAGCGCGGGACCAGCGGCGTTGCCGCGCGCCGTTCCGCCGCTGAAATCCACAAGCTCGACGTGCATTGCCCATGGTCTGAGCCCCGCGGTTCATCCAGCGATGAGGAGAGTCCCAGCGTCAATTGTCGACCCAACTTAGTGTTGTGTCATACCCCCGCTGATCGATTGTGAGGGCTTGACTGATACTGTCGACAACATCGTCAGTGTCGCCTTGAGGGTAGTTAAGGAGTTCGCTTTCCACGTCGCGCATAAAGGACGCATCCTTGGGGAAAAGAACCACTCCCTTTTTGAACATGTACTGCTGTCCGTAGATTCGCCCTTCTCTATCTTGGTGGATTGGCAGAGTCTTGATCGAGAAAACTCCTTGAATGTCAATGTCGGACGTTAGCGCTTTTCCCGCCTCCGTGTCCTCAATCAGGATCTCGCTTAACGGGAATCGGTTGCCTAATTCTATAAACGTATCGCGCAGATCAGGATAATCGAAGAGTCCGCGCACCATATCTATAAGATAGTATAGTTCTCCATGCTGGACCCAAACCGTGCACACGGACCATTCGCTCTGCGCTTGCCCCTCGGTCGCAATGTCCCAGGACATAAAGACCTTGCCCCGCTCCCATTCTTCCGGGAGAGATGTGTAATAGTGAAGCCACGAACGTTTGATGAGGCTGCCGCTCCATTTGGGATTCGCCGCCAGCCAGGCGAGCGCATACACGGTCGAGTCCACCTGGTCGGTGTTTTCCAGGTTCGGAAACATCAGCAGTTCATGGAGGTAGTGATCAAGCCAACGCGCCTTCTTTGGGAAAAGAACAAAGCCACCTTCGATTTTTGCTGTCTGCCCACGCAGACGCGATATTTTATCGCCGTCGAGCGCTGGGGCGGCCTGCACAATCAAGAACCCATCGGCACGCAGGTCCTGGATCAGGGAAATGCCGGATGATTTATCTTCGACCAGCACGACGGTCGCGGCGTGAGTCTCAGCGAGTTTCACGACATGTCTCTTTAAATCTGGGAATTCCAGATGGCCGTGAAAAGCATGGAGCAAATAGGCTTTTCTGCCTTTGATCCCCCAAGTCGTACAGGCGCTGAAGCTCGCACGTTCATTGTCTTTCGCTGCTGTGTCCCAACTTTGCAAAATGTGGTCGAAGCGGTCGGGCTTCTCTCCGGGCGAATAAAATGTAAGCCATTCGCGTCTGACAATCAGCCCTCCAGGCGGTGTGGGGTTCTGCTGATACTGCGCGGCAAAGTTGTATTCACCCAGTCGCCGACGCTGCTTTTCTAAGAAGTCGCGAGAGTGAAAGGCTGGATGCAAGACATCATTCCGTTTGCGTGAAAAAACAGCACGGCCATAGTGCGTCTTCAAATTATAGGTCTCTTTTTTCTCAGCAATCGCTGCAAAGGAAAGGACCTCCCAATCATCCTTTTCCTGCACATGGGCAACCAAGTCATTTGCGTGCAGACGCTGCATAATAATAATTATGGAGCCTGTGTTTGGGCTGTTGATACGGCTGCCGAGCGTGGTGTCGTACCAACTGTTGACCTTATTTCGTGCGGCGTCTGAAAGCGCCTCTTCTGCTTTCAATGCATCGTCAATGACAATGATATCTCCACCCATTCCGGTTAAGGTGCCACCGATCGATGTTGAAAATCGAAATCCTCCCGCTGTAGTACGGAAGTCAGAAACGGTATCGCGGTTGCTCGAGATGCGAGTATCAAAGATCGCCTTGTAAAACGGGGAGGCCATAAGGCTCCGGGAGGTGCGGGCAAGATCGTCGCTAAGTGTTTGGGAATAGGAAACGCAAACGATCCGCTTGGAAGCGATGTGACCCAATGCCCAGGCGGGAAAAGCAACCGACGCCGAATGAGATTTCAGTGATCGGGGAGGGACATTTATGATTAGTCGGCGACAACTCCCAAAAAGAACATCCTCAAGTTTTTGAGCGATAATCTCATGATGCCAATTGTGGAGTAGGGGTGTATCCGGGCTTAGTTCGACGTGAGAACGGCGTATAAAGCTGCATAAGTCGTTTCGGAAAATGTCCGCGACCATTTTTGATGGGGAGGGCGGCATTATTGTTCCCGCTCCTTGTATTGCATGAGGCGCCCATGCACCTCCTTAATTATCGCGAGATCGGCGTCACTAACCGGATATTCAGAAGGTCTGGCGGCCTCCGCTCGTGTTTCAACCTTGTCCATCCAATCCAGATACTCAGATATCGCTTTATTGTTACCCGCGAGAGCGTTTGCAGCAAGCCGTATTGTTATGGCCTGCGTCATGGTAACCTTGCGCTTCTTTCCACCGACGATCGCGGCGACTTTGTTTTGCGCGAGCTCAGCCAGTACCGTGGTCAGGTTTTTGCTGCCTGGCCGTCTGCCCGTTCGCCTCGGATCGTAACCTTTTTTCATCTGACCATCGACCGGTGGCTTCCCGTAGCCGACCGGATAATCACGCTTATCGGATTCTGACTCTTTTGCTCCTTCGCGGAGGACTGGCGCTGTCTGCTTTTGTATTCCGATTCGGATGCGCTCCGTCTTCGCTGGTGATACCGTCTGCTTTGGCTTTCCGACGCGAGCGCGCTCCGCTTTCGCTTGTGATGTGTTCGTTGTGCCTTTTGACTTTTTTAACGTTATTCGAACTCGTTTTGCCATGATCGCTCTGCCCCGTTCGTTCGGCCCGTACTCGGTCGAAACTCAAATCAGAATCCGTATGTGTAGCCTTCAAACCATAGAGCTCTTCAAAGCGCCTAATGATGAGGTCGACAAAGAACGTATCCAGTTCGATTCAGCCGCGTCGGCCGGTCTTCTCGGCAGCAAGCAAAGTCGTTCCGCTGCCCGCGAATGCATCGAGAATGATGCCGCCCCGCTTCGAGCAGTCGAGAATGGCGTCACTGACAAGAGCGAGCGGTTTCGGCGTGGGGTGACCGGCAAGTGCTTCCCGTCCCTTTCCGAAACTGCTCATTCCTGCATAATGCCAAACGTTGGTTCGGTTTCTGCCAAAGCGCCCGAGTTCAACATTGTTGACGTGCTTGGCGCGGCCGTTCTTGTAGACAAAAATGAATTCGTGGGCTGAGCGGTACAATAACCCCATGCCGGCGTTGCTCTTGGACCAGACGCAAATGTTCTTGAGTTCGGTGTAAACATCGTCGGCGGCATCGGCTAGCTCTCGAAAGTGTCGCCAGTCCATGCATATGAAATGTATTGAGCCGTCTACGCTGGACTTGGCGAGGTTGGTCAGAGCTCGTCGTAAAAAATTGGTAAATTCCGGCGCAGTCATCTCGCCGGACGCCATCGCAAATTCGCGATGCCGGGCCTTCCCGAGACCAGAGACGTTGCCTGCGATCCGGACGTTGTATGGTGGATCGACGAACACCATCTGGGCGCGTTTGCCCTGGAGGAGGCGTTCGTAGCTGCTACGTTTAAGGGCATCTCCGCACAGGAGAAAATGGTCTCCGATTTGCCAGCAATCGCCTAGCTGCGATACAGCGGGGACCGAGCGGTCAATTTCTGGGATGGCGTCAGCGGCGTCTGGTTCATTGCCGCTTGCGTCTCCGATGACGAGATCAATCTCGGCTGTTTCGAAGCCGGTGACCGTGACATCGAAATTCGCCTGGAGGGATAGCTCCTGAAGTTCGAGCGCGAGAAGGGCAGGGTCCCATCCGGCGTTTTCCGCCAGTCGGTTGTCCGCGATGACATAGGCTCGGATTTGCGTCGGGCTCAAATGGTCCACCCGGACGGTGGGGACATCAGCCATTCCCAGGGATATTGCTGCAGAGACCCTCGCGTGCCCCGCTACGATGCCGTCGGAGCTATCGAGCAATACCGGATTGATGAACCCAAACTCAGTGATGCTGGCAGCGATCTGCTTGACCTGCCGCAGAGTGTGAGTGCGGGGATTTTTAGGTCTTGGGTCGAGTTTTCGGGGGTCCTTGTATTTGATCGCGAGTGATTTCACGGAGCCCCCAAGCCGCAAAAAAGAAGACTTTGAAGTCGAAATCGCGAATCAAAAAAACGCTTCGAATTTTCCCATTATTTTTGCCCGAATTCCCACTTCCGCGAACCGTTTTCCCACTTATTTTTCGACCTGCGAATCGACAGTAATGCCTGTGCCGCAGGGTCTTTCTGCATTTTTCTCCTGCGCCGGCGAACTTGAGAGCGAATTTCCCATTATATTTCCCATTTCCTCCGCGGAGACAGGTTCGAACTGGACTGCGTCCGCCACCAACAAAATCAATTACTAATCGCGCCGTCGCACGGCGACCGCCCGCGCCGAAGCGATACCGGCTTCGCGGTGAACGAGTATTGCTGGCTCTGCAGAGAGGGCTTTTCCGGCCGCGCCATTGAAAGAGCTCCGGTCAGGCCTCGTGTTGATCCGAGCGTTCCCGCTTGGTCCGCGACGCTTTCGTCCTGGTCGCCGGGCGTCGATCGATATCACCCACGCGTTCCGGATGGCTCGCCGGCATCATCATGTCGCAAACCGTCTCGACCAGCCGTTCGATGTCGCGCAGATCGTTGAGGCGGCGATTGATGACGAAGCCGTCATAGGCCATCAGGAACAGATGGGACAGAAGATCATAATCGATCGACCGTCCGGCTTGAGCGGGGATTGCGCTCTCAAGCATGACGCGCAGCCGTTGTTCAGCCCAGGCGAGGAGCGGCGAAGGCTTCTTCTCGCCGGGATCGGCGGAGGCAAGCGCCTCCATCAGGCTGTTGGCGAGGCCGATATTCTCCATCGGGATATCGCGCCACACGCCGAGCAGAATCGCGCGCAGCCTGTCGCGCGGATCCTCAACCTTTCGCACAGCGGCTTCCAGCCGCCATATGCATTCCTTCTGCCACGGCTCGACCACGGCATAGAGCAGATGAAGCTTGGACGGGAAATACGAATAGAGGCTGCTGACGCCGGTCCCGGCGCGCTGGGCAATGTCGAGCAAAGTCGTGCGATGGTATCCGCGATCGGAAAACGAATCCCGTGCGGCATCCAGGATTGCGTTGCGGACGGTTTCTTTCTTGACCTGAACCAAGGTGCTGTCCGTGAAGCGTGCTGCCGGTCGCTGGCCCTAAATCGGTATCGTCATCGGCGCATGAACGCCGTCGCAATTCATAAGCGCGACGCGTTTGCGCCGGATCCGGAACGAGCTGTCCTGCCGCGCAATATGGTGAACCTGCCGGCCGGTGTAAATGCGCTGGCGGTCGCCCTGGATTTCGGTGCAGAGAAACGCTGAGGCGACCTCGAATTCCTGCGAATGAGCATCCCCGCCCAGAACTTCGATATTGCTGACCATGTGCACGGTCCGCGGCATCGGTGTCAGGACCAGCGCGCGCGCTTCCAGCAGCCGTTGCACCCGGATCGCAAGGATCGCATGGTCCTCATAGACGATCGACGCGACATTCAGCGGGTCGGTCTGTCCGGGCTGGCTCGGCATCCAGTAGATGCCCTGCGGCGCGTAAAGCTCGAGCCAGGCCTCGAACGCGCCTTCGTCGAGCAGACGCGCCTCTTTCAGAACGAACAGCTCGATCTCGCGAAACACCTCGTAGGGCAGCATCAGGCGGCCTCGGCGGTCATGTGCTTCACCCAGGCATTGAACTGCACGCGCATCGGCATCTCGCTCGCCGCACCCGACACGCTGCCGTCCGGGCCTTGCCGGTCGCTGTCGAGCCCGCGGGAAAAATCGATCCACGGACCGGTCTCGGTCGCAAGTCCGCGCTGGCAGCGCTCCAGCATCTCGACGTCATCGGAGAATATCATCGAGGCTGGCGATCCGATGGTGGTGAGGAAGCGTACCGCGCGATGGAACATGGCATCCGGAGCGCCCTTCAGACGGAAGCAATGAACGCGGACCAAGGTGCGGTCCACCGACAGCGGGATGGTGACGCGCATCTGCTGGTATTGCGCGTTGATGATCAGGTTCGGATAGATGATGTTGTTGAACCGGTTCATGCCGAGCACGCGTTCGGCATGCTCGGCGCCGAGCTTTTCGGTCAGCAGCCGGCGATACTCGGTTGCGACCGGGTCTTCGCTTTGCCGCGACAGCACGCCGCTGTCGTAAAAGCTCGTCATGTAGGTGTGGCCGCTATCGAGGCCGTTGAGCTGGATGCCTTCCCATTCCTTGAACCCGAAACCGTTGGCGAGCAGCATCTCGCGGGTCTGGTCCTGGTCGAGGATCGAGGCATTCACGGGCGCGCGCCGGGCCGGCAGGACCGACGACGCATGCACGAAGGTTGGGTGGAAGATATCCGCCGCGTTCTCCAGATGCAGCTTCCAGTTCCCGCTATATTCCAGCGAGAAGCTGGAATCCGCAATTTCCACCTCGCCATCGGGTGCGCGATCGACGAGATTGTCGATCACCTCGGTCATCGGTCCGAGATGCTCGGTCAATGGCGGCGGATTGTCGGACAGATTGGCGAACACGAAGCCGCGATAGCTCTGCACGTTGCCGATGCGCTGCATGTGATTTTGCGGGTCGGCGATATCGAAATTGGCCGGATAGCTCTTCGGATGCGGGACCGATGCGAGCGTGCCGTCGGGCCGGAACACCCACGCATGATACGGACAACTGAACGAGCGATTGGACCCCTTATCGACCATGCAGAGCCGCGCGCCGCGGTGCGGACAACGATTATGCAGGACGTAGATGTTGCCGTCGTGGTGGCGCGTCACCAGCACTTCGTATTTTGAAAGCCGGGTGCGGATGAAGTCGCCCGGATTCTTCAACTGGCTCTCATGCGCGACGTAGATCCAAAGCCGGCCGAAGATGCGGCTTTGCTCGAGTGCGAAGATTGCCGGATCGGAATAGGCGCGTCGGTGAACATGATCCGGCCGCACCAATGCGCGGATGTCGGCTTCGCCGATCGGAAGATCGACGTCCTTCGGGTCGGCAACGATCTGGTTCATGCCTTCAGTCCCTGTCTTCCCATCTTGCGTGACGTGGCGAGGTCGTTCGATCCAGTCCGGCAATGTGTTCGCGGCCGCATGTGTGCCACTCCAGCTAGTGCAGCAAGCCCGAGAAAATCTCGGTGAAAGCCGGCGACGTTTCCAATCCCGCGCCCGCGCGTTCGGAAAGCGTTGCGCGCCCGTCCGCGACCGGCACCGCCGAGGTCAGCTTTCCAAAAAGTCCGTTTTCGTCGATGGCGGTTTCCGCGCATCCGAGACCGAGCCCGGCCACCACATTGAACGCGAGAAGGTGACCGGCATGCGGTGCGCATCGAGCGCGGCTCCAGCCATGGTCCGACATGATGTCGAGAATCCGCCCGTATTCGACGATGCCGTAGCTGAGAGAGATATCGAATTGCAGGATGTCGCGATCCGGCCGCAACCCGCCATAGCGTAGAAGGTTGCGGGCATCGTCGGCGGAGAACAGGTTTTCGCCGGTCGCGATCGGGGAGGGGAAGCGTTCTGCCATGTCGCGATGCAGGTCGTAATCGAGGGGATGAACCGGCTCCTCGATCCAGGCCAGCGGCAGGCCGGACAACGCCTCGGCATAGGCGAAAGCGGTGTCGCGAGAGAAGGTCCCGTTGCCGTCAACGGCAAGCGTCATGCCGGACTCGAGCATCGACAGCACCGCCTCGATGCGCCGAACATCCTCGGCGAGCGCGATCCCCCCGACCTTGATCTTGAAGCGGCGATGCCCGCGCGCAATCGCCTTCTGGATGTCCTTGCGCAGATGGCCGATATCGTCGTCGCTGCGATAATGCCCGCCGCTGGCATAGATATCGATGACGTTCACAGCCGGCCGCCGATATCGGTCCGCGAGATAGGCCCATAACGGCAGGCCCTTGCGCTTGGCTGCGAGATCGAAGGCGGCGGCATCGATCAGCCCGATCGCGCCCGATCGCTCGCCATGTCCGCCGGGTTTCTCATTGCGCATCGCGACGGCCCAGACCTTTTCCGGATCGATGCCGCCATCGCCATCGGCGTAATCGTCCGGATCCGCCGCGAGCAGGCGGGGAATGAACCGTTCGCGCAAAAGAGCGCCATGCCCGTAGCGTCCGACCGAGTCGAAGCCAATTCCAGTCAAAGGCTTGCCGCCGTCGTTCGCGTCAGTAACGATCGCGATGGCGCTTGCCGTCATCGCGTCGAAACTGATGCTTGCATTCCGGCTGGCAGCCGAAAGCGGGATTGTCCGCTCGTTGACCGCTACGATCCGCATGCGACGGCTTAAGCCTGCCGCCAGTCGTGCTCGGCCACGTCGAAGACGATGCCGTTCACGTCCTTGAACTTCTTCTCGGCATCGACGCCCGGATAACTCGGAAGCTGCATGAAGAACTCGCCGCCGAGCTCCTTGATCTTGTCGGCGGTCTTTGCCTCGTCCTCGACCACGAAGCCGATGTGGTGGAGGCCGGCCCAGTCCGGGCCGCCTTTGCCGCCCTTGGTGCCTTCCGGGAAATGCAGGAGCGTGAGGTTCATCACCCCGTCCGACAGTGAGATTGCGTTGCCGATCGGGCTTTCGACCTGGCTGACGCGCTTGAGGTCGAATGCGCCTTCGTAGAAGGCCGCAGCCTTTTCAAGATCGGGTACCTGAATGGCGACATGTCGAAGTTTGGCCATGACGATCTCCTGTGTTGCGACGGTGCTTCGTTTCACGCACGATAGAGCAATCCGGATACGCCTTCCAGAGTAAATCGAACTATGTTCGGTTTTGAACTTGTGGTCCGGTTTGTGCGCGCAGCACCTGATCTTTGCTGCAATGCAAACGAAGTCGGTGGCTTGAATCTGTGCGATGCGCCTCCGTTCGGTCGCGTCGTTTATCATGATACACAAGCACTTTCGATGGTCGCGGCGGTTTGCTCTCACCGGCAGCCGCCAGCTTTGCACTTTTTTGCAGCGCAAACCGCAGGCTCTTGCCCAGAATGAAATCAGTTGGGCGCGCGCGATCGCGCTTGACGGTTCCGCTATAACCGAACATCCTTCGGTTATAGAGTTGATCCAGATCAAAGGAGGGGTGCCATGCCCGCGATGAGCGATTTTCGCGCAATGCCTCGATTGCTGTCCGCAGGTGTGGCGGGAGCCGGTCTCCTGCTCGCGACCCAGGTATCGGGATGGGCGCAGGAGGTGACCTTGAAAGCGGCGGTGTTCGTGCCGCCGACCACGACCTACGGCATCCCCTTCAAGCGATTCGTCGATCGGGTGAACGAGACCGGAAAGGGCGTCCTGCAGATCCGGATCGTCGGCGGGCCGGAAGCCATCCCGGGCAATAACCAGGCCGATGCCGTGAAGTCCGGTGTGCTCGATATCGCGTCGATCCCGCCAGCCTATTACAAGAGCAATATGGTGGAGGGCGACGCCCAGATCCTGTCGGACATGACGGTTGCCGAGCAACGCGCGTCCGGCGCCTATGCGGCGCTGAACAAGATCGCCAACGATCGCATGAACGCGGTCTACCTCACCACCTACGGAATGGGGGTTCCGTTCCATCTCTATCTGACGAAGGAAGCGCCGGTCTCAAAGCCGGAGGACCTGAGCGGAATGCGGTTCAGGGGACAGCCGAATTATAATGCGATCTTCAAACGCTATAACATCTCCAGCGCAAACATCGCGCCGCCGGAAGTGTTCACCGCCCTGGAACGCGGCGTGGTGCAGGGCTACGGCTATCCGCTCTGGGGCATCGACGATTTCGGCTGGGCCAAGCTCACCAAGGTACGGATCGATCCCGGCTTCTATAACGTCGTGGTCAACATCCTCATGAACAAGGCGTCCTATGACAAGCTGACCCCGCCACAGCGCAAGGTCATCGACGATGCGGTCGCATGGTTCGAAAAGGACATGATCGCCTACACCGAAGAGACCACCAAGAAATCGCTTGATGCGATGGAAAAGGGTGGCATCAAGACCGTCGACTTCGGCCCGGAATGGAAAAAGATCGCGCTCGAACTCTATTGGGACGATCTGAAGAAGCTGAGCCCGGATTCGATCGGCAAGCTGCAGCCGCTCCTGACCAAGAAATAACGGGTCTGGTGCTTACTCTTCGGGCGTTTCGTTAGCATGCGCGCCATCTTCTGGCTCAATGGTCAGCTGGTGCGCATGCTGTGCGTCCTGGCGGTTCTGATGATCGCCGCCATGATGCTGGGGATCAGCGCCGAGGTAATCCTGCGGATGGCGGGCGGCGCCTCGATCCCGGGCATGATCGAACTGACCGAGTATGCACTGTTCGCTTCGACCTTTTTTGTCGCGCCCTACCTGCTGCGCACGAACGAACATATCCGGGTCGATGTCGTCATCGCGCGGCTGGATCCGGCCAAGACCCGTATCGTTGAATTCGGCGTCTTGGTCGTCATCATGGTGATTTCGCTCATCACGGGCGTCATCGCGACCATGCTGCTGGTTCGCAGCTATCAGGACCACACTCTGATCTTCAAGGATTTGATCTTTCCGCAATGGTGGCTGGACTGGATTATCCCGCTGGCCTCGCTCGCCATGCTGATTCAGGCTCTGGAATTGCTCGTCACGCTTGCTCGGAATCCTGCGGGTAGCGTGCCGCTGTCGGCGGAAGGCGTGCCCGGGATAAGGCCGGACGAAATGCCATGAGCTGGGTCTCCATATTGGTGGCGATGTTCAGCGCGAAAGTGCTGTTCCTGCTCGCGGCCGTGCCGGTCGCCTTCGTTTTCTTCCTGATCAATATCGTCGGCTCCTATCTGATCTTCGGTGGTATTCCCGGCCTCGAGCAGATGGTTCGCAACGAACAGGTGTCGGTCGCGCAGTTCTCGCTGGTGCCCATTCCGCTGTTCGTGCTGATGGGCGAAGTCTTGTTCCACAGCGGCCTCGCACTGAAATCGGTCGACGCCGTGGATGCCGTCATCAAGCGGGTGCCGGGACGGCTCGCGGTCGTCACGCTGGTCGCCGGCACGATCTTCTCCGCCATATCCGGATCGACCATCGCAACCACCGCAATGCTCGGCTCGCTGCTTCTCCCGCAAATGCTCGCGCGTGGGTACGATCCCAAGACCGCGATGGGGCCGACGCTAGCGATCGGCGGCGTCGATATCCTGATCCCGCCGTCGGGTCTCGCCGTGCTGCTGGGCAGCCTCGCCGGAATTTCGATCACCGGCTTGCTGGTCGGCGGCATTGTGCCGGGACTGATCCTGGCAGCCTTGTTCATCGCCTATGTGATGCTGCGATGCTGGATCAATCCAAGCCTGGCGCCCGTGTCCGACGATGAGGGCATCAAGCTCGAGCGGCCCTGGTTGAATCTTGTCGTCACTGTCGCGCCGCTGATCCTCATTTTTTCGGTTGTCGTGGTCAGCATGACCGAAGGCTGGGCGACTCCCACCGAATCCGCCGCACTCGGTGCGTTCGGGACCATCATTCTGGCAGCCTGCTATCGGGCGCTGACGCCGCAAAACCTCTGGAAGTCGTTTCTGGGGACCGTCTCGATATCGGGATCGTTGCTGTTCATTATCGTCGGCGCCACGACTTTCGCGCAGTTGCTCAGCTTTTCCGGAGCGACCGCGGGCCTCGTCGCACTGATCGAAGGCGCGCAACTGACCCCGAATGTCATCATGATCGGCATGCTGGGGATCCTGATCCTGCTGGGCTTCTTCATCGACCAGACCAGCATCATGATGATTACATTGCCCTTCTATATGCCGCTGTTGCGATCGATGGGCGTCGATCTGGTCTGGTTCGGCATTCTCTACCTGCTTTGCATGCAGATCGGCCTGCTGACGCCGCCGTTCGGATTGCTGCTGTTCGTGCTGAAAGGCGTTGCGCCTCCGGGCATCACCATCGGCATGGTCTATCGGGCGGCCATCCCCTATGTCTGGCTCACGATCCTGATGATGGTGCTGATCTTCATGTTCCCGCCGATCGTTACCAGCTTTGTGCCCGATTAGGCGACCTGAGCGATGAAGGCCCCGAACTTTCTGTATCGCCGGCCCGAAACGCTCGAGGAGGCGCTGGCGCTGCTCGCCGACAACGCGGGCGAGGCGCAGGTTCTGGCCGGCGGTCAAAGCCTGATGCCCACGCTCAATATGCGGCTGTCGTCGCCCGCGATGCTGGTCGACATCAACCGCATCGCGAGCCTGCGGGGCATCGCCCAGCGCGGCGACGCGATTCACATCGGTGCATTGGTGCGTCACCGCGACGTCGCGGGCTCCGATCTGATCGCGGGCCGGCTGCCGCTCGTGGCGTCTGCCATGACCCATGTCGCGCATATGGCGGTCCGCAATCGCGGGACGACCTGTGGCAGTCTGGCACTCGCCGATCCGTCCGCAGAGATGCCGGCGGTCGCCGTCCTGCTGAACGCAACGATCCATCTCAGCCGCCAGGCGGAAACGCGCGATACTGCGGCGCGCGATTTCTTTCAGGGCCTGTACGCGACCGATCGCGGCGACGACGAGATCATCACCGGGGTCAGCTTTCCCTGCGCGGCTGACGATCAGCTCTTCCACTTTCAGGAGCTCAGCCGAAGGCATGGCGACTTCGCCATCGTCGGCATTGCGGTGACGGGACGATTGCGCAACGGGCGGGTCGGGGACATCGAGGCGGTGGTGTTCGGGTCTGAGCCGGCGCCGCTTCTGTCGGCCGCCACGGCGTCGATGCGCATCGCGGCCGATACGCCGGACGCGGCCTTGCGCGAGATGGCTGACGCGATCGCAGCCCGGATGGCCCCGATCGCCAATCACCAAGGCAGGCCTGAGACCAAGCGGCGCCAGGCCGCCGAATTGTTGCGCCGCGCCTTCGTCGAATTCCGGACCGCCGCCGATGTCGGATGATCCTGCCGAGCGTCACGAGATCGCATTCGTCCTCAACGGCGAGGCCGTTGGGGCCACGGTCGACGCCCGCACGCATCTCGCGGATTTCATCCGTCACGCGCTGGGCCGGACCGGGACGCATATCGGATGCGAACACGGCGTGTGCGGCGCGTGCAACGTGATGGTCGATGGCGTTTCGGTGCGCAGCTGCCTGATGCTCGCCGTGCAGGCCGACGGCTGCGATGTCGTGACCGTTGAGGGCCTGACCGCCGGCGGCACCATCGCCGACCTGCAGGATGAATTCGTCAAGCGCAACGCGCTGCAATGCGGCTATTGCACACCCGGGATGCTGGCGACGGCCACCGAGATGCTGCAGGGCCCGATGCTGTCGCGGGACGCCATTCGCGATGGGCTGTCGGGCAATTATTGCCGCTGCACCGGCTATCAGGCGATTGTCGATGCGATCGAAGCAGTCATGATGCGGCGCGCGGAGGCTGGGTCATGAGCAAGGCCGAGGGTCTTGTCGGCGCCCGGATCGCGCGTCCGGAGGCGGGGCGGCTGGTGGCAGGGCGCGGCCGCTACACCGACGATATCGCTGCCAACGCCGGTCATGTGGCGTTCCTTCGAAGCCCTTACGCTCATGCAACTATCGGCGCGATCGATGTCACCGCGGCGGCATCGTCGCCCGGCGTCATTGCGGTTGTCACCGCCGCGACCCTGGCCGCGGTCTGCAAGCCCTGGCAGACCAGGCTTGCGGCGTTGCCGAGCCATATCTCTCCCCCGCAATTTCCGCTCGCGCGAGACGAGGCGACCTGGCAGGGCGAGCCCGTCGTCGCCATTGTGGCCAACAGTCGCGCCGAAGCAGAAGATGCGATCGAGCGCATTACGATCGAATGGCAAGAACTCACCGCCATCGGCTCGCCCGAGGCTTCGGCGTCTCCGCGGGCGGACAAGGTCAATAGCGCGCTCGCCGCCAATCTCGGCCTCGATCACACGTTCACCGCCGGAGATCCAGCGGCAGCCTTTGCCGCGGCCGACCTGGTGATCGAGCACGATTTCACCTTCGGGCGTCAAACCGGCGTTACGCTGGAGCCGCGCTCCATCCTTGCCGATTTCGACCCGCGTCTCGGCAAGCTCACCGTGCACCAATCGCATCAAGTGCCCAACCAGATGCGCGAGATTTACGCCGCGCAATTCGGACTCGCACCGCGAAACGTGCAGGTGATCACGCCCGATATCGGCGGCGCATTCGGTATGAAGCTCGCCGCCTATCCAGACGAAATGGCAGTTGCCGCGATCGCCGTGTTGCTCGGACGCCCGGTCAAGTTCGTCGCCGACCGGCTGGAATCCTTTGTCAGCGATGTTCATGCGCGCGAGGTCAAGGTCAAAGGCCGTCTTGCCGTCGATACGAATGGCACTCTGCTTGCGATGGACGTCGCCATCCTGCATGGCATGGGAGCCTATTCGTCCTATCCGCGCGGCAGCCTCGGCGAAGGCTTGCAGGCAGTGCACATGTCGGCAGCGCCTTATCGGCTTGCCGGTTTTAGCGGCCGCCTGCGCAGCTATTTTCAGAACAAGACGCCGAGCGGCGTCTTGCGTGCGGTCGGCCAGCCGGTTGCGTGTACCGTCACCGAGCAGCTCATCGACATGGGCGCGCGCGCGCTCGGCATCGACCCGGCCGAAATGCGCCGGCGCAACTACATGGCGTCGGATCAGGCTGCGGTCCGCAATATCGCCGGCATCACGCTGACCGAGCTTTCGCTCGACCGCTGTCATGACCGGCTGCTGTCGCTGATGAATTACGACGCGTTGCGCACGGAGCAGACCACATTCCGTTCGAGCGGGGTCTATCGCGGGATCGGCATCGCTGCCTTTATCGAACAGACGGGCGTAGGCCCGCAGCTTTACGGTCCGCTGGATGTACGCGTGTCAGCGCATGAAACCTGTCGCCTGTCGCTTGAACCGAACGGGGAGATCCGGTGCGCCACCAGCGTCACCGATCAGGGACAGGGGACGCTGACCGGGCTTCGGCAGATCGTCGGAACCACTTTGGGCGTCGGCATCGACGCCGTGGAGATCGTCAGTGGCGATACCACCGCGGCTCCGTTCGGCGGCGGGGCCTGGGCGTCGCGCGGCACCGCGCTGGGCGGAGAGTCGGCGCTGCGCGCCGCGCGTCAACTCCGCACCAGCATCCTTACGATCGCCGGATCGATCCTGCAGGCGCAGCCGGACAGCTTGCGGATCGACGGTGGCGCCATCTTCAACACCGCCGGCCTGGCGCAATTGTCGCTCGCCGATATCGCTTCGGCGGCTCACTACAAGTCGCATACCATCCCGCTGGAGGATCTGCCGCCGCTCGATATCACCGAGCGCTTCACCTCACGCGATCTGCCTTACCTGGCGTCGAACGGTGTGCAAGCGGCGCATGTCGAAGTCGACCCGGGTCTCGGCACGGTCAAGCTGCTCGGCTTCTGGGTGGTCGACGATTGCGGCACGGTCGTCAATCCGCTGCTGGTGGATGAGCAGATCCGTGGTGGGGTGGTGCAGGGGATCGGTTCCGCCCTCTACGAGGAGTGTATTTACGGCGAAACCGCGCAACTCGAGAACGGAACGCTCGCGGATTATCTTGTGCCGATGGCCGGAGAGATGCCGGACATCCAGGTGGCGCATATCGAGACGCCGATAAGCAACACCAATCTCGGCGCGCGCGGCGTGGGCGAGGCGGGGACGGTCGCCGCTGCCGCCGCCGTCTGGGGCGCGGTGAATGATGCGCTGTCCCCATTCGGTGCGGCAGTGACAAGGCAGCCGATCACGCCGGAGCATGTTCTCGATGCCATCGCGGCGGCCAGCCTGCGCGACCGAGGCTAGTCCGGGTTGCCCGCGTCAGGCGGCGCTGGCGGGTTTGAAGGTCATGGCCACGCCGTTCATGCAATAGCGCAGGCCGGTCGGCTTCGGGCCGTCCTCGAACACATGACCCAGATGCCCGCCGCAGCGATGGCAATGGACCTCGGTCCGGTTCATCAGCATCGAACGATCGCTCTTGGTGCCGACGGCGTTCGGCAGAGGCTGCCAGAAACTCGGCCAGCCGGTGCCGCTTTCGTACTTCGTGTCCGACGAGAATAGCGGCAGGTCACATCCGGCACAGGCAAAAACACCCTTGCGTTTTTCCTGGTTGAGCGGCGACGTGCCCGGCCGTTCGGTGCCGTGATTGCGCAACACATTGTACTGGCTGGGGGTCAGCTGCCGCTTCCATTGTTCCGCGGTTTTTGTGACCTCGAAGGTCTTGGTCTCGGCCATCGCCTCCTCGTCGTTCATCCAGCGCAATCCAAACAGCGCGGCGCCGGCGGCAGCGATCACGCCGACAATGGTTCTGCGATTGGTCATGTCGGCCTCCATCAGTTCGTTTTCTTGCCCCAGATCTGCTCGAGACGCTGATCGCGCCCGCAATTCCAACGATAGAAGGAATATTTCCTGGGATTCTTCAGGTGGTAATCCTGGTGGTAGTCTTCAGCCGGATAGAACGTGCTGGCGGCGGTGATTTCGGTGACGATCGGCTGAGTGAATTGTCCCGACGCTTCGATGTCCTTCCTGGACCTTTCCGCAAGCGTCCGCTGCTCGTTTCCGTGGAAGAAGATCGCGCTGCGATACATGTCGCCTGAATCGCAGAATTGCCGGTTCTTCGCGACCGGATCGATATTGCGCCAGAACACCTGCAGCAGCTTCTCGTATGAAACCTTGGCGGGATCGAAAACGATCTCGACCGCCTCCGCATGGCCGGTGCCACCCGCGGAGACCTGACGATAGTCGGGTTTCGCGGTCTTGCCGCCGATATAGCCGGAGGTCGTTGAGATGACGCCCTCGACCTTGTCGAAATCCGCTTCCACGCACCAGAAGCAGCCACCCGCAAAGGTCGCCTTTTCGGTCTTGGCGGGTGCCGGAGATTGCGCGTAGGCCGCCCCTGCCATCGCAAGAGCCACCAACAGAGATAGTCCAGCAATTGAGCGTTTCACCATTATTCGCCCTTCCGTTTCGGCCCTGTGGCCGACCTGCTGATGTCTTCGGTCAAGATACGGGCGCTGTTACGAAAAGATGCAAAACGGCGCGCTCACCTTTCCGAGAGCGGCCGCTGAAGCGGCTTTGCTTGCGCAGCGATCGTGGGGACCGACGATCCGGACCGTTCAAGGGCGTGCCTGGAACTCCGAAGGGTGTCTGCCGCCGCGTGCCGCTGCGACGCGCAGTTTGGTCACCGCGCCGGTGACCCTTACCGCATGTATCGCAAGCCGCCGACGGCCACATCGGCCGAAAATGCGCGACCGATCGCAACGATGCCGAGACGCCTCAGCCGACCCAGATTAAGCGGGATGTCGGTTCGATGCGGCACGAAATCCTGAAAAGGCAATTGAATGGTCTGCCAGTGCGGCTCTGCCCGAAAGCTCTGGCGGTAGGATTGCCACGGCCGGTCGAGATCCTGGGTGCGCAGGTGCACGCCATAATCCTCGCCATTTCCGAACACATCGAGTTCCATGCCTCGCCAGGCGCTGGCATCGACGGCATCGCCCTCGGGCGAAAGATCAAGGGCAATCTGAACGAAGCCACCATTGTTCTCGAGGCTCACGTCGCCGCGCATGCGGATCGCCGGCCGGCCCGCCACCATCTCGCGCACCATCGTGCCGTTGGATACGCCTCCCATCACGCGGTCGCTGATCAATTGCCAGCGGGAGCCGATGGTTGAGAGCGGCGGATCGCGGCTCAGGTCGTCGATGATCGTCGACTGCGGATCCATGGGTTTGGCTCGCGCCCTTCCAATGCCAGCCGACAGGGCAGCAGCGATGATAAAGACGTTTCGGCGGCTATACTGCACACATCAAAGATAGGGTCTCGAGTCACATGATTCCAGACCATTCGGACGGACGGCGCCCGCGCGCCGGCGTCCGTCGCGGAACATCCGTTTACGTGGCCCATTGCGCCGGCGCGGTGAACACCAGCGGGGTCTCGCCTGCTACACGACGCGCTCTTCGGAGACGCAGCGGCAGTCCATCTCGTATTCCAGATCGACAACCGGCGGCCGACAGAAATGCCAGGTCAGCCCGCAGCGCGCGGCGCCGCGCTTCACGATTTCGCTGCCGAGGAAAGGGTGCAGGTCGTGCACGGTATAGACCTGCGCCGCCGTCGTATCCGCCCATGTTGCGCCGAGCAGACCGAGCCGGCGTTCCATCTCGCCCAGAACCCAGCGCGCCTTTTCGCGCAGGCCATCGGCGCTCAGATCGCCGAGCCGGATGACCTTCTCGCGATAGCTCGCATGACCTTCCTCTGCCTCGCCGCTGCCGGCGACAACGACTGACTTGATCGGGGAGTCGCCCGGCTCGGTGAAGGTGAAAGCGTGAAACGACGGAGTCGCGGGCTTGTGCAGTTCCGGACAGACATTGCTGCGCGCGACCGGGTTGGTGGTGCCATCGAAGATGCCCCAGCGCGACAACGTGCCGACATAGAGCTGATTGAAGGTCTTGAACCCGTCTTCGCTGAACGGCGCCGGCGAACGCAATTCGCAAGCCGCGAACGATGTCAGTGGCCGGCCGGTAGCCTTGAGGATCGCTTCGATCCGCGCAAAGCCGTCATCGAGCGGCACCGGATTCTGAAACATGACGCGCACCAGCCGAAAGCCCGGCAGGGCTGCGACACCTGCCGAATATTGAAACGGCCCCTTGATGAAACGATAGCCGCCCGGCTCGAAATCGATCGTTCCCATTCACTCAGTCTCCAGCATGCACAAGTCGATAAGGCGAGATCACAGGCCCATATAGGCTTCGCGGATCGTCGGGTCTGCGAGCAGCGTTTGCGAGGCGCCGGACATGCTGACCTGGCCTCGGTTGATGACGTAGCCACGATCCGCCAGTTCGAGCGCAGTCACCACATCCTGCTCGACAAGCAGGATCGCAACGCCGCTGCGATTGATCTCGCGCAACCGCTCGATCAGCAGTTCGACCGCGCGCGGCGCGAGGCCGAGCGACAATTCATCGATCATCAGAAGGCTCGGCGCGGCCATCAGACCACGGCCGATCGCGCACATCTGCTGTTCGCCGCCGGACATGGTTCCGGCATCCTGCCGGCGGCGGTCCGCGAGAATCGGAAACATCGCGTACACACGCTCGAGGTCCGCGGCGATCGCATCCTTGTCGTCGCGCAGATACGCGCCCATGAGGAGATTGTCGCGCACGCTCATTGCCGAGAACAGACGGCGGCCTTCCGGCACATGCGCGACACCGGCCTGCACCAGCGCCGCCGACGGCGCGTTCGTCATGTCGCGGCCATCCACGGCGATGGTCCCGGATGTGGTGCCCAGCACGCCTGACAGGCAGCGCAACAGGGTGGTCTTGCCGGCGCCATTGGAGCCGATCAGGCAGACAAGCTCGCCGGCCTTGACCTCGATCGAGATATCCCACAGCACCTGTACGTCGCCGTAACCGGCCTGCAGATGGGAGACGAGAAGCTTCGGCGTTTCGCTCATGCGGCGCCTCCAGCGTGAGCGGCGGCGAATTTCGAGCCGAGATAGGCTTCGATCACCTTGGGATCGCGCAAGACCGCATTCGGTTCGCCGTCTGCGATCAGCTGGCCATGATGCAACACCGCGATGCGTTGCGAGATCGACATCACGACTTTCATCAGATGCTCGATTACGACGATGGTGACGCCGCGTTCCGCCACCTTGCGGATCATTGCCAGCGCATCGTCGATCTCGGACGGGTTCAGCCCGGCATTGACCTCATCCAGCATGAGCAGACGCGGCTTCATGGCGAGGCCCTTGGCCAGTTCGAGGCGCTTGCGCTGTGCCAGCGTCAGCGTGGCGGCGGACTTATCCGCGGAGCCGGCGAGGCCGGTGAATTGCAGATGCTCGCGGGCCTGCGCATGGGCGTCGGCAAGGCTGTGCGCATTGCCCGCGAACAATGCGCCCGCGGCGACGTTTTCCAGCACCGTCATTTTCGGGAATGGCTGCACGATCTGGAAGGTGCGGGCGAGCCCGAGCCGCGCGATCTGGTGGGGCCGCATCCGGGTGATATCGCGCCCGTCGAAGAATACGCGTCCGGCGGTTGCCGGATGTACCGCGGTGATCAGGTTGATCAGGGTCGTTTTCCCGGCTCCATTCGGTCCGATCAGTCCGAGGATCTCACCTTCTACGACCGTTAAAGTCACGTCATTGACGGCATTGAGGCCGCCGAAACGGCGCGACACGTTCCTCAGTTCCAGCAGCGCCGTCACGACCCGACCCCGCGGCGGGACCACTTGTCCCGGATCAGCGACAGCAAACCGTTCGGCAGGAACAACACCAGCACAATGATGATAATTCCGAGTGCCGCCGCGTGGACGGTCAGGAAGTTTCGCCAGACCAGTTCTTCGAATGCCAGCAGAACGATCGCGCCGAGCACGGGACCGAAGATCGTGCCGATACCGCCGAGCAGCACCATCACCAGCGGTTTGACGGCCAGCAGAATGTCGAACACGTCGGGCGGCTCGATATAGTTGACCCAGGAGGCATAGACGGCGCCGGCGATACCGACATAGACGGCGGACAGCATGAACGCAGCGGTCTTGTAAGCGTAGGTATTGACGCCGAGGATGTTTGCGGCGTCCTCGTTCTGCTGAATACAACGCAGGCCGAAGCCGAGTTTGCTGTTCTGCACGACGATGGCCGTCGCAGTCGCAGCCACCGCGAGCGCCAGCATGACCAGGAAGAAGATCTGCGCCTGCGCGGTGACCGACAGTTTCAGGATCGGCAGATTCAGTCCCATGCCGCCACCGGTCAGATCCGGCGTGGTGTTGACGATCTCACGCAGCATCTCGGCGATGATCAGGCTGCCTATTGCAAAATAATGCCCGCGCAGATGCAGGATTGCGCCACCGATGAAGCCGGCAAAAACCACTGCCGCGAGACCGGCGAGGCCCCAGCCCGCGATCATCGGCACACCATGATTCTGCAGCACCCCCGAGGTGTAGGCTCCGAGGCCGAAGAACGCGGCGGTCGCGAAAGACGGGTAGCCCGTCATGCCGCCGATGAAATTCCACGATTGCGCCAGCGCCGCATACATGCAGACGATCGTTGCAAGGCGGAGCACGTAATTGTTGCCACTCAGGGCGAGCGCAGCGAACACGACGGTCGCGGCTGCGAGGATCAGCCAGTTTCTCATTCGTAGCCCCGTTTGCCGAGCAGACCGCTGGGGCGGACGAACAGGAGAACCAGCAACAGCGCGAACGAAATCGTCACTGCATGCTCGGGGCCGAACCAGTACGAGCCGAGGCTTTCGATGATGCCGAGCACCAACCCGCCGATCAGCGCGCCCGGCACGCTGCCAAGCCCGCCGAGCACGCAGACCACGAACGCCTTGCCCAGAAACAGCGACGAGTTAAGCGGTGAGATCGGATAAACGATGCTGAGCAATGCGCCGGCAGCGCCCGCCATCAGCGCGCCGATTCCGAAGGTGATGGCGTTGACCCTGCCGACATCGACGCCCATGAGCGCCGCAGCGTCGCGATCCATGCGGACCGCCACGATCGCGCGCCCGATCCTGGTATTGCGCAGGAGCCAATACAGGAGAAGCGTCAACAGAACGGCCAGCGCCATGGCGGCAACGCGATCGCCTGGCAGGAAGATCGGACCCAGTTCGAACGTACCCAGGGGATGGGCGAGATTGATCTTGCGATAGTCGGCCGTGAACGCGACCAGCATCGCGTTGTTGAGGAGCAGATCGAGACCGAAGGTGAGAGTCAGCGTGATCAGGACCGGCGCGGTGATGACGCGGTTGATCAGCCCCTTCTGGATCGCATAGCCCACAACATAGAGCGCGCCACCCGCGATGATGATCGAGACGAACGGATGGATGCCGCCGTAATTATAGGCGAACAGCGCGACGTAGGATCCGAGCACGATGAAGGTCCCGTGCAGGATGTTGATGACGTTCAGGACACCCCAGACCAGAGAAAAGCCCACTGCGATGCAGGCATAAAGCCCGCCCAGCACAAGGCCGTTCGCCAGTATCTGCGCATAAATCATGACCGATTACCCGCGGGCGCCCAGTAGCATTGTCTGTCGGCAAAAGAGGACGCGGCAAGAACGGCCGCGTCCGCGCCTGCGGCTATTTTCCGCTGAAGCGGAAATCGCCCTGCTTGATTGCGGCCGGATGGATGACGACCGGCTTGCCGCCCTGGATCTGGAAAACCGGAGGTTCAAGCGAATGAACCTGGCCGGTCGGTCCGAACTTTATCTTGCCAAAGAAGGTCTCGACATCGAGCTCCGCGAGGGCGTCGCGAACCTTCTTCGGATCGATCGAATCGGCCTTCTCGATTGCGAGTTGCAGGACTGCGCCCGCGGCCGCGGCCGAGGCTTCTGAATAGTCCGCTTCTGCCTTGTACTTTTCATCCCACAATTTGTTGAAGGCCTCGGTCGTGCCGAACACGTCCTTGCCGTTATATCGCACCGCCGGATGCCACCAGGCCGCGCTCGACACGTTGTCGGCGAGCGGACCCGCAGCATCGACGAATTCGCGATAGGCCGGACCTGCGATCATGGTGACGACGGGCGGTCGTAGCCCGAGATCGTTCATCTGCTTGCGGATCAGGATCAGGTCGTTGATGTAGCCGGTCGCGAAAACCCAGTCCGGCCGCGCGGCGCGCATCTGGGTAATGGCGGCACCGTGGTCCAGGGCGCCGATCGCGTAGCGCTCGAAGGTGACGACGTCCAGGCCACGGCTCTTGGCGGACTTCTCCATTTCCTGCGCAATCGCGAGTGGGAACAGGTCGTTACGCGCCAGGATAGCAACCCGTTTGATCGCCTTGTCCTTGGCCGTGACCAGATCGGCCAGCGGCTCGGTCAGGGTCTGGTTGGGTGTGAATGTGCCGAACAGATATTTGTAGCCCTGATCGTAGACCTGCTCCGATGAGGCGGTCGCAGCGATGGTCGGAATGCCGTATTTTTCCGAAACGCTGGAGGCTGCCTTGGCCGCTCCCGATCCGAACGGCGAGAACAGGAAGTTGACCTTGTCTTCCGTGATCAAGCGCTCAGCCGATTGTACGGCGCGGGGGGTGTTGGAGGCGTAATCGACGTAAACGATCTCGACCTTGTAGGTCTTGCCGCCGGCCTTGATGCCGCCTTTCGCGTTGACCGTTTCGGCCCACAGATTATTGCCGCGCTGCTGCTTGCTGCCTTCCGGCGAGAGTGGACCGGTCAACGGAAGCGGCGCCCCGATCTTGATGACGTCCTGGGCCTGCGCGGCCGATCCTCCGGCTAGGGCGCCCGCGAAGGCGAGGGCGGCGACGAGCGAACGGCGATGTCGTGTCATGACGAACTCCCTTGAGACGGCAAGCAGCGAAAATTCGGTTGCGCCAGATTGTGCGCCCGCGGACATACCCACAAGCGCAAAGAATCGGCCTGTGCGTTCTGGTTCTGGCAACGCATTAGGCAGCCGTGCTATCGCGGGCTATTCTGGCTGACGCCGTTTCCGGCAGGATCGTTCGACCGATACTGTTCGTATATATAGAACGGTTGATGGAGCCGTGATGTCACAGGCGCCGACACGCTATTTCCTGGAAGTGGTCCGGAGCGGCTCGATCCGCGTGGCGAGCGCGCGCCTCAATGTCGTACCGTCGGCGCTGAGCCGCCAGATCCAGAATCTGGAAACCGAGCTCGGCGTTCCGTTGTTCGAGCGGCGTCCCCGCGGCATGGCGCTGACCGCTGCCGGCGAGGTCTATGCCCGCTACGCCCAGGCCGTCGCGCTCGAATCCGAGCGCATGCGCTCCGATCTCGAGGAATTGCGCGGTCTTCGGCGCGGCGTGATCCGAATTGCGACGGTCGAAGGGGTGGTTGCCGACAGCATCACAAGCGTGATCGCGAAATTCCGGATCCGGCATCCGGGGATTCGCTTCAATCTCATCACGCTAGGCACGGATCATGTGGTCGCGGCGGTTCGCGACAACAGAGTGGACGTTGGCGTGTCGTTTCACGCGCAGCCGGATGCCGCGGTTCGGTTCGTGCGCCGGTTTCGCGATCCGCTGATGGCGCTGGTCCATCCGGACAATCCGCTGGCGGGCCGGCAGAAGGTTGCACTCAGGGAAGTTCTGTCGATGCCGATTGCCGTGCCGGAAAGCGGCTTCGGCATCAGGCGGTTGATCGACGAGCAGTGTCGGCGGATCGGTGAATCGCTTGTCCCCGCACTCGAGACGAACTCTATCGAGGCCCTGCGTGGATTCGCGCGCTCCGGCGCGGGGGTGACATTTCTGCCCGGGAACTCCTTTCAGCGCGAACTCCGGCAGGGCGAGGTGGTATCGATCCCGCTGGCCGATCGTGCGCTGAATCAATGTTCGATGGATTTCGGCGTGCTGGCCGGCCGTTACCTGCCGACGACGATATCGCAATTCCTGACGATACTGGACGTCGAATTCAGCGTCCGTGACCGGCCAAAGCGCAAGATCGCTTAACGTCGGTCGTTTTGTCGAACTGAGCGAACGGTGTGAATTGATCGAGCCGGCATCGGTAGCGGCGCTTTGATGACCGGCGTAAGGCAAAATTTACCGCTATCGCGCAGCTAGACAGCAAGCGGGCAACTGCGCGCGGCAGAAGAGATGCGATCGCAACATGCCGACGAACAAAATTATGGTCATTCGACACGCGGAGAAGCCTGTGCATCGAGGGCCAAAGGGCGTTGACGCGAATGGAGAGCCCGACGCGGAGTCGCTGACGCCACAGGGCTGGCAGCGGGCCGGGGCGCTTGTTCGGTTCTTCGCACCTCGCGATCATGACCCGTCCCCGCCGCTTGGCCGTCCCAAACATCTCTTTGCCGCGAAGGCAAATTTGAAGAGAGACGCTCACAGCAAGCGTCCCTATCAGACGATCGCTCCGCTTGCGGCCCATCTCAAGCCTGCGGCAGGCATTGATGATTCGCTGCGAAAAGACGAACTCAAGGCGTTGATCACCAAAGTGACGAGCGTCGATGGCACTGCGTTAGTGGCATGGGAGCACGAAAATATTCCGCCGATGGCAAGGCTTCTCGTACCCGAGACCGCGGCGGTGCCGGATTGGCCCGAGGATCGCTTCGACATGGTCTGGGTTTTCGATCGGGTGGATTCCCGCTGGCACCTCACCCAGGTCCCGCAACTCTTGCTCGCAGGAGATCGAGCAGAGCTTTTCAGTTGAATCCGATCTGTGTTGCGCGACATCCTCTCTCGCATGAGGATGGCCCGCGCGCGTGGCCCAGCGTGGCTCGCAGACCGGCCACGCGGAACGAAATCGCAGGCGCCGACTTAAGCCTCCAAATCACACACAAGGAGGCTGTCAATGAATCATGACACTTCGCGCATGCCGACCGATCGCTCGACTGGCGGCGGCCTAACCGAAATTCTCGGTCTCGCGGCCGTTGCGCTGGTCGCCATGGGGCTGCTTGCGTTTGGCTATAACACGCGCGAGAGCAATACCCAGACCGTAAGCGGCGGCGAAATGTCGATTCAGGCCGAAAAACCCGTCGCGCCCGATCGCGTTGCGCCGACCGATACCACGCCGCCGCCGACCACTTCGACGACCGGACAGGGGGATTCGGCGGGAGAGCAGAAGGCGCCGCGACAGTAAAACCCGAACAGTGATCAACAAAGAAGTGTCAATTTGAATTGACACTTCTTTTGTCGCTTATCTATGATGCGGCATGGACCTGCATGCCGACTATGTCCGGAACTCCTCGGCGAAGCTGAGACGCTTTTGCCTGGAGACGCGACGCGCGCAGCCGAGATCGGACCGGAGCTAGCGATGCGACCGGTATTCCCATTCTCAGCGATCGTCGGTCAGGATGAGATGAAGCTCGCGCTTCTGATCGCGGCGGTCGATCCGTCGATCGGCGGCGTGCTGGTTTTTGGCGATCGCGGCACCGGCAAATCGACGGCGGTTCGGGCGCTTGCAGCGCTGTTACCCAAAATGCGCGTTGTGGTGGGCTGCCGATATCAGTGCGATCCCGGCGCCAACGGTTCGGGATGCGCGGAGTGTCAGGAGCGTGCACGCCAGGGGCCGCACAAGAGCAAACTCGCGCCCGTGCCGGTGGTCGATTTGCCGCTGGGTGTCACCGAGGATCGCGTGGTCGGTGCACTCGATCTGGAGCGCGCGCTGAGCCAGGGCGTGAAGGCGTTCGAGCCGGGGCTGCTCGCACGCGCGCATCGCGGCTTTCTTTATATCGACGAGGTCAACCTGCTGGAGGACCACATCGTCGACCTTTTGCTCGACGTCGCCGCTTCGGGCGAGAACGTGGTCGAGCGCGAAGGACTGAGCGTGCGGCATCCCGCACGATTCGTCCTGATCGGGACCGGAAATCCGGAGGAAGGGGAATTGCGCCCGCAATTGCTCGATCGCTTCGGGCTTTCGGTCGAAGTCCGGACTCCGTCGGATATCGCGACCCGCATCGAAGTGGTCCGACGTCGCGACGAATTCGACCAGGCGCCGGCGGCGTTCATGCAGAAATGGGTCAAGAAGGATGAAGCGGTTCGCCGGTCGCTGCAAGCGGCGCGTGCACGGCTTTCGTCGGTCACCATCAGCGACCAGGCGCGCGAGCGCACCGCACGGCTGTGCATGGATCTCGGTACCGACGGTTTGCGTGGAGAGCTGACCCTGATCCGCGCGGCACGCGCCATCGCCAGTCTCGACGGACAAAAAAGCGTCGGCGACGATCAACTCCGGCGTGCCGCACCGATCGCACTGCGTCATCGGCTACGCCGCGATCCGCTCGACGAAGTCGGCTCGACGGCGCGGATCGATCGCGTCATGGCCGATATGTTCGGGGCATGAGCGCGCAAGCCGCGCCCCTCTGCAACGATGCGGCGCTGGCCGCATGCATTTTCGCTGTCGATCCGGCTTCGCTTGGTGGTCTCGTCGTGCGGTCGCCAGCCAGCGAGGGCCGCGGTCACTTCATTGCGGCGGTCCGGGCGATGATGCGTCCGGACATGCCGGTCCGGAAAATTCCGCCTTCGATCGATGACGATCGGCTGCTGGGCGGGCTCGATCTTGCCGCGACGCTACGGTCGGGCCGCCCGGTGCTGGCTCGCGGCGTGCTGGCGGAATGCGATGGCGGCGTGATCATGATTCCGTCGGCGGAGCGCATGTCGGCGTCCTTGGCTGCGCGGCTTGGCGCAGCGCTCGATGGCGGCGGCATTGTCATCGAACGGGAGGGACTGACCGAGCGGGTTGCCTGCAGACTTGGTCTGCTTCTGCTCGATGAAGGGATCGGCGCCGATGAAGGCGCGCCTGCTGCGCTGCTCGATCGCCTGGCGCTGCACACTGAAATCGACGGTTTGTCCGATCTTGGTTCGATGCCGTTCGATCGCGAGACCATCGAGGCTGCCCGCAATCGCGTGCAGCATATCCATATCGACGAACGGATGATGGGCGCTCTCGCCGAGGCGGCGGCCGTATTCGGTGTGGACTCCAGCCGCGCCTGGACGTTCGCGCTCCGCGTGGCGCGGATCCATGCGGCGCTGTGCGGCCGCATGGCCGTTTCTGCGGAGGATGCGGGCGTTGCCGCGAGACTGGTGCTCGCGCCGCGCGCAACCATCATCCCCGCTCCGCAGCAGGAAGACGAAACACCGCCGCCGCCAGAGGACAATAACGAGCAAAGCGAAACAGATAACGCCGAGCAGACTGACGCCGAGCGCGAGATGGTGCTGGAGGCTGTACGGGCGGCCATTCCGCCCGGTCTGCTGGAGCGGCTGGGGCAAACCAATGTCAGCCGGACACGCAGCCTGAATGGCGGTCGGTCGGCCAATCTTCGCGCATCGCTGCGGCGCGGGCGGCCAGCCGGGACCCGGGCCGGTGATCTCAAGCCGGGCGTTCGGCTCAATCTCGTCGAGACCTTGAAGGCGGCCGCGCCGTGGCAACGCCTGCGCGGCGGTGGATCGGGCTCCCGCGTGCAGGTACGGCGCGATGATTTCCGCATCGTTCGCTTCAAGCAGCCTTCCGAAACGCTGACGATATTTCTCGTCGATGCGTCCGGGTCTTCCGCATTTCATCGTCTCGCCGAAGCCAAGGGCGCTGTCGAACTGCTGCTTGCCGACTGCTATGTGCGGCGCGATCAGGTCGCCTTGCTGGCGTTTCGCGGACAGGGTGCCGACCTTCTGCTGCCGCCGACGCGCTCGCTGACGCGCGCCAAGCGCTCGCTTGCCGAATTGCCGGCGGGCGGCGCCACGCCGCTGGCGACCGGCCTCGACCAGGCCTGCCTCACCGGACAATTGGCAATCCGGCGAGGGCAGACGCCGCTTCTTGTCATTCTCACCGACGGGCGCGGCAATATCGCCCGCGACGGTGGTTCCGGCCGCGAGCGTGCGGAGGCCGATGCGCTTGCGGCTGCGCGGAACCTGCGATCGACCGGAATCAGCGCGTTGCTGATCGACACATCGCAGCAGCCGCATCCGGCGTCGCGGCGGCTCGCAGAGGAGATGCACGCGCGCTATCTGCCATTGCCCCGTGCCGATGCCGCAACGCTATCGCACGCCGTGCGTTCAGCTCTCTGATAGGGAGCGAACCTGTGCCGTCGGAATTTCCAAATGGCTGGTCGAATGAACGGAGCGCGGATATCCGCCAAAGGTGTTGGCCGTGCCTACTGGGACAATCGGCTATTTCGGGCGGCGCGCGTGAATTTCGCGCAATGCCTGTTTCGCATTTCTGTCGTTCGGATTTTCGCTGTCATCCCGGTAGATTACCGGATCGAACTTTCTCTGAAAGTCTTCAGGTGAAAAGACCTCGAGCCCTTGTCTTGAGCCGGACCAATAGACGATCCAGTCGCCGTCTTCGACCGTCACTTGTCCGTAAGCGGTCGTTATCCGAAGTCGGCCGTCACTATGTTTCACTTGCCCGGAGAGGCGATGCCTGGTGTCGGATATCGCGAGGCGAAGCCAGCTTGGCCAGACGTCCGGCATCTCCGATTCATTCCAGCGGTGGGCCTCGCATCGCTGAGGTTTCGTTTGGTATTCGCCCAAGTCATTCTCCCAAAGCCGTGCTCCTCGATATTTTCTTTGTGACGATAGGAGGATCGTTCGCAGGCGCATTGATGGACATCAAAGTGAACGTCAGCGTCCAACGGGACGCGCCGTTCCTCTTGGTCGCGTCATTCGGTTGCCTCCGTCTTACCCGTCGGTTGATCGAGCGAGGCGCGTGATTGAAACTTGCAATCGTCTCAACGCTTTGCCTGCTTGTGGTCGCTATTGCGATCGTCGGTGTGTGGCTGTGGACTCCGGACCGGCCAAGAGCTGCGTTGCAGAGCAAATACCAGGCGTCGGCTGTGGACACCGTCAGCGTGGAGAATGTTCGCCTCCATGTTCGGGACAGTGGTGCGAAATCCGCGCCATCGGTGATCATGCTGCATGGCTTCGGGTCCAGCCTGCACACCTGGGAGCCATGGGCCGAGGCGCTTCGGAACGAATATCGCGTCATACGACTCGACCTGCCGGGGTCCGGTTTGTCGGAGCCTGATCCAACAGGGCGATATGACGATCAGCGCACGATGGATCTCATTCTGGCTCTGATGGATCGTCTCGGCGTTGCCAGGGCGGCTCTCGTTGGCAACTCGATCGGCGGGCGCATTGCCTGGAATTTCGCGGCGCATCATCCGGAGCGGGTGACAAAGCTTGTGCTGATTTCCCCCGATGGCTTTGCGAGCAGAGGTTTCTCGTATGACAAGAAGCCCGATGTGCCGGCCATGGCGCATGTCATGCGCTACATCTTGCCAAAGTCGATGGTGCGCTCGAGCCTGGCGCAAGCTTATGGCGATCCGTCCCTGCTCACCGATGTCACCGTCGATCGCTATTATGAACTCATGCTGGCGCCCGGCAGCCGGAACGCGCTGATTGCGCGAATGGAGCAGACAATCTTGCGGGACCCCGTACCGTTGCTGCGTCGGATTCAGGTTCCGGTCCTGCTGATCTGGGGCGACAGGGACAAGATGATCCCGGTCGGCAATGCAGCGGATTATGTCCGCGAAATGCCGCAGGCCAAGGTTGTGACGTTTCCCGCGCTGGGGCACGTGCCGCATGAGGAAGCGCCGGCGCAGTCGCTGGTGCCGGTCAGGGCGTTTCTCGCAACATGAAGACGCGCCGGCACAAGCGTCATGGCCGTGTGAGCATGCCGCTGCACTGTGTGATACGATGACTTTTCTTACGATCCCCGAGGGTTTGAATGACGCCTGACTTGCCGAACGCCCTGACCGGACAACGCATCGCGCTTTCGTCGCCTGTCGGCCCGCTTAGTTATTATCGGGACGGCGAGCCGGATGCGGCTCCGCTGCTTCTGGTCCACAGCATTAATGCCGCCGGTTCGGCCTACGAAATGAAGCCGGTTTACGATCACTTCCGATCGCAGCGCGCCGTCTATGCAATCGATCTTCCGGGTTTCGGATTTTCCGACCGGTCGGACCGGCCTTACGACCCGCGCATGATGACCGATGCGGTTCACGCAATGGCCGAACGCATTCGCTCGGAGCATGGTGACAAGCCGATCGACGCGATCGCGTTGTCTCTCGGCACCGAATTTCTGGCACGCGCGGCGGCGGAGCGGCCGGAGCAGTATCGCACACTGGGTCTGATCAGCCCGACCGGAATGGACAGCCGCGGGCCATATGATGACGCGCCTGGCACGACGCGCGGCATGCCGTGGCTCTACGCGTTCTTTCGCAATCCGATCTGGAGCAAAGGCTTCTTCGATCTGCTGAGCTCGCGCATGAGCATCCGCTTTTTCCTGAAAAAGACCTATGGCAGGGCGGAGATCGACGAAGATCTGCTGGATTACGATTACCTGACAACGCATCAGCCCGGCGCGCGCCACGCGCCCTATCGATTCGTCTCCGGCTATCTGTTCAGCAAGGACATCACGCGGATCTATCGCTCGCTCGCCATGCCGGTCTTCGTTGCGCACGGCGTGCGCGGTGATTTCGTGGACTACAGCGGACTGAAGGAATTTGCGGCCAGACCGAACTGGACCATCGAGCGGATGCAGACCGGCGGGTACCGGCACGTGCCGGTGGTGGACGAGAACA
>CAZXJZ010000011.1:0-48352 GCA_964641065.1 uncultured Hyphomicrobiales bacterium
CAGCCGCAGCCCCCCGCGGCACCCCCAACACCTCGTAGGGGTCGCGCATGTGACGGTAACTCCTTTTCGGCCGGGCCGAAGACCCGGCTCATGTTCAGAATAAATCCGGGCCGATGCCCGGCTTGTGATGTCGTGGGTATTTGGGACTGTAGTCCGATTTTCGCAACGTCGGTGAGCTAATCAGGGTACATTCGAAGGGAAGTCGAAGCGGGTCTGACGTGCACCCCGGGACCGGCGGTCCCATCCAGAGGTCAGGAACGGCGCCACGCCTTCAATTTGCGGACCTCCCATTCACCCCGGGAGGCGCGGCACGCCTCGCCCTGCATCCAGGATTCCGCCCCTTCGGCGACATAGCTCGCGACGAAGTCGCGGCACAGCGCGCCCTCGACCTCGTAGGCCGACGCGACCGGCATGACCGTGCCGCGCGCGCCGGAGGCTGGGTTCTCCCAGGGAAGGCTCGCATCCGCGGCGCCGCTTTTCATGACTTCGGAGGCGGCGACCTTGGCATAAACGAGGTCGGATGCGGGTGGCAGCCCCGGGCCCTCCGGTGAGGATGGGCTCAAAATCGAACCGGTATGGACCGGCTTGTCATCGCCCCTCATGCTGGGCAGTTTGACCTCGGTGCTGCATCCGCTTGTGGCAAAGCACGCAGCGGCAAGCGCACTGCCGCAAAGCAGCATTCGGCATAGGCGAGCGGACCATGCTCGCCTATATACCTTGGATCGGACGGCTGAAGACGGGCCGGCCACTCGGTACCCCACGACATGACAGACACACCCGCTATTGAACGTCCGGACCAGTTAAGGAACGGTGATTTTACCGAATCCTCCGAGCCGCTCGCGCTGTTTTCAGCCTGGATGGAGGAAGCGAGCCGCTCGGAACCGAACGATCCCAACGCGATGGCGCTTGCGACCGCCGACGCCGACGGCTTTCCGGACGTGCGCATGGTCCTGCTGAAGGGCTTTGACGAGGCCGGCTTTGTGTTCTTCACCAATCTCGAGAGCGCCAAGGCGCGCGAATTGCGCGAGCGTCCGCAGGCCGCCCTCGTCTTCCACTGGAAGTCGCTGCGCCGTCAGGTTCGCGTTCGGGGCAACGTGGCACAGGTGAGCGACGCCGAGGCCGATGCCTATTTCGCGACAAGGCCGCGTCTTGCGCAGATCGGCGCCTGGGCAAGCAAGCAATCGTCACCGCTGGAAAGCCGCCTTGCGTTCGAAGCCGCGGTCGCACGCGTCACCGCACGATATCCGCTTGGAGCAATTCCAAGGCCGCCATTCTGGTCGGGCTTCCGCATTGCCCCGCTGGCGATAGAATTCTGGCATGATCGACCGTTCCGCCTGCACGATCGTATCGCCTTCACGCGCAGCCAGATACATGAGACTTGGACCAGGACGCGCCTCTATCCCTGAATGCCATTCACGGCGCGTCCCAACAGGATTGTCAGATGCCCCAGTCCGACCATAACGGCCCGCGCCGCACGCTCCTGCTGACCGGCGCCAGCCGGGGCATCGGGCATGCGACGGTGAAGCGCTTTTCGGCCGCCGGCTGGCGCGTCATCACCTGTTCGCGCAACGCCTTTCCGGAGAATTGCCCGTGGGAGGCGGGCCCGGAAGATCATATCCAGGTCGATCTCTCCAATCCCGAGAATACCGAAGAAGCCATCGCCGAAATCAAGAGCCGGCTTCCGGACGGTCAATTGCACGCGCTGGTCAACAACGCGGCGATTTCACCGAAGGCGACTGGCGGTGCGCGGCTGAGTGCGCTGGCGACCGACATCAAGACCTGGCAGCACGTCTTTCAGGTAAATTTCTTCGCCCCGATCATGCTGGCGCGCGGCCTGAGGAATGAATTGCAAGCCACGCATGGCTCCGTGGTCAACGTGACGTCGATCGCGGGCTCGCGTGTGCACCCGTTTGCGGGCGCGGCCTATGCCACCTCGAAAGCGGCACTGGCATCGCTGACGCGCGAAATGGCGGCCGATTTCGGTCCGCTCGGGATTCGCGTGAATGCGATCGCACCGGGCGAAATCGACACATCGATCCTGTCGCCCGGCACCGAGAAGATTGTCGAGCAGCAAATCCCGATGCACCGGCTCGGCACCCCCGACGAGGTGGCGAAGATCATTTACGTGTTGTGCACGGAGACATCGTCCTACGTGCACGGCGCCGAAATTCACATCAATGGCGGCCAGCACGTTTAGCTGGACTACAGCCACTTCTTCCACTTGAAGAATAGATACGGCACGACCGCCGACACCACCATCGCGATCAGCGCCACCGGATAGCCGTAGACGGATTTGAGTTCGGGCATGAACTCGAAATTCATGCCGTAGATCGAAGCGACCAGCGTCGGCGGCATCATCACCACCGCGACAACGGAAAACAACTTGATGATGTTGTTCTGCTCGATGCTGACAAGGCCGAGCATGGCATCGAGCAGGAAGGTGATGTTGTTGGTCAGATAGGTGGTGTGGTCCGACAGCGACTGGGTGTCGCGCTGCATGGTCTTGAGTTGGACGCGCATCTCCTTCGACCAGCGCGTCGCTTCGTCTTCGTGTGCAAGAAACAGGACGAGACGCCCAATCGAGACCAGGCTTTCGCGGACTTTCGAACAAAGGTCGCCCTTGCGGCCGAGCGAAAACAGGATGCCCTGATAGACCCGCGAGGATCCGCCGCGGCTGCGCCGCTGATCGAACACCTTGCGCGACACCTGGTCGACCTCCGCGCCAACCCGTTCCAGAATGTCGGCGGCGCGATCGATCACGGCGTCCAGCAGTTCCAGCAGGACGGTCTGCCCTGACACATTGCCCGGACAGGCGCGCCCGAGCTTGTGACGTGTCATCGCGAACGGGCGCGGCTCGTCGTATCGAACCGTCACCAGGCGCTGGCCTGCCAGAATGAAAGAGACCGGCGTTGTGACCGGCGTCGCGGTATCGGAATGCGACATCAGCGTCGCGGTCATATAGCGCGCGCCATTCTCGACATAGAGACGGCTGGAAATCTCGATTTCCTGCATCTCCTCGCGGGTCGGCACGGCGACACCTACCCGCTGCTCGACCAGCTTGTCTTCCTCGACCGTCGGATTGATCAGGTCGAGCCAGATCGCCGCCTCGGGGATCGCTTGGCCCGCCTCGAGCGGGTGCGGCTCCAGCACGGTGCCACGCGGGACAAAGACGGTGAGCATGGCCCCTCCAAGAAACGGCTATCGCCGCAGCGGCGGAGTCATGGCCATGCACCGTTGGTCCGTGCAAGTCCTAAATGGCAATCACGCACCGGCGCGATCGACCTCAGGCGGCGCGATCCTTGCGCGTGTCCTTCGATGCCTGCGTCGTCGACTTGCTCTCGCCGTTATAAGGCAACGCGGCAACCACTGCCGAGATCGCAATCCGTCCGTAGCGGCGGTCGAGATCCGCTTCCGGCCGCCGGGTCTCCCGCTGGTCACCAGTCGATTTGGCGGTGGTCATGAACTTCCTCCTCAAGGGCATTTTGTTTCGTCCCAAGCCTGGACCCTGCCCGACCGATGCGGAGCCAGTGAGGCTGAATTGGGCGGATAATGGTAAGACTTGGCGGCAGACCGTCACAAAGCCGTGTCGGCTGATTTCACCGGCGGTTCTGGGCCGCTCACGGTAAACGGTCGCTTAAGAGGTTGGTGCAATCCTTGTCAGCAGCGCCCTGCGGGCGTATCGGTCACAGGCTTGCGGCTTTCCGGCAACACTTTCACAGGACTGACCGGCAAACCTGGCCTGCAGGCTGGATGACTCGCGTTTTTCGGATATGGTCGCTCGGGAATCTCGCCGCTGCGGCATAATAGTAAGGGATGTGGTGATGCGCCTGATCGCGCTTCTCCTGATCGGGATCGGTTTGTCGGGTTGCAACACCACGACCACGGCGACCTATGAACCCGCGTCGGAATCTAACCTGAAGCCGCGCGACCGTGAGTTGCTCGCCAAAGCGCCCTATGCGCCGGCGACGATTCCGGAGCCTTATCGGCGCCATATCGTGAACTACCACCGCAAGGAGGCCCCCGGCTCGATCGTGGTCGATGCGGATTCGCGCTTCCTCTATTACGTGCTGCCTGACGGCAAGGCGATCCGCTACGGCATCACGGTCGGTGAAGAGGCGCTGGCCTTTTCCGGCATTGCCAAGGTTCAGCGCAAGGCGGAATGGCCAACCTGGACGCCGACTCAGGCGATCAAGGAGCGGCTTGGACCGAGCATCCCCAATCAGGTCGGACCCGGCCCGCATAATCCGCTCGGCGCGCGCGCCCTGTATCTCTATGCCGGCGGCAAGGACACGCTGTACCGGATTCACGGCACCAATCAGCCGGAAATGATCGGCTCGGCGGTGTCCTCAGGCTGCATCCGCATGACCAATGAGGACGTCATCGACCTCTATAACCGGACCAAGGAAAACACGGTCGTCGTCGTGCTCGCCCCCAAGCAGGGCGATTCGCCGAACAACCCGCAGATGGCGCATCGCGGGCTGGATCGTATCCTGCCGTTCTGACCGGCGACGGCTTCAGGTTGAGCGAGCGGCGCCTTCGGGCGCCGTTTTCATTTGTGCCCGGGCCCGCGACCTAACCCAGTTCGACATGCACGATTTCGGGCGGCACCCCGACCCGCATCGGCACCACGCTGGTGCCAAGTCCACCCGACACGATGAGATCGCGGCCGCCCTCCACGATATGCCCGTAGGCGAAGCGCGCGCCATATTGCGAGGGCACGAAGGCCGGCCACACGAACGGCACCCGGACCTGCCCGCCATGCGTATGACCCGCGAGCGTCAGCGACACCCGGTCCGGAACCCTGGTGAAAATATCGGGCTCGTGCACCATCAGGATCACCGGTTCGTCGCTGCCGATCTTGGCAAGCGTCGCCGGCAGATCGTCGGCACCGCGAAAGCGGCCCTGCCCCAGTGGCACCGCAAGCTGATCGCCGATTCCAGCAAGCCAGAAGCGCGCCCCCGGCTCGCCGAGCAGAACCGCATCGTTCTCCATCACGGGAATGCCTACGCGTTTGAGCGCAAGGCGGATCTCGGCCTCATGGAACCACCAGTCGTGATTACCGAGGATCGCATGCACCCCGAGCGGGGCTTTCAGCCGCGACAATTCCGCGGCCCAGACCGGCGCCGGAACCGGCTCGGTCACGAATTTGTGGGTGGCGACAAAGTCCCCGAGAAGCATCACGATATCGGGACCCAGCGCATTCGACGTCTCGACGATATGGCTGATGCGCTCGATGCCCATATTGGGGCCGCCGGCATGCAGATCGGCGATAACCGAGATCGTCAGCTTCTGACCCGCCGGCCAGTTTCGCGGGCGCAGCCTGTAGCGCGTGACATCCAGCATCGCCGCCGCTTCGACGCCGGCATAGCCGGCGAAGGCCGAGCCTGACACCGCTGCCACGCCGAGTCCGCCCAGCAGCAACGAACGTCGCGAGATCAGCGGCCGGCGCGGGGCGCCGGGCAGCAGAAGATCGGACGGGCGAACGGGTTTCATGTCAGCGCATTTACGGGATAGCCGATGAAGGGACGGTTCACACGACCGGAAAAAGGCCGGGGCATATCGGCGTTAACCGACTTACGGCGCTTCTTTTGGCCGCGGTCGCGGCAACGGGACCTCGCCGGCGGGATCGAGCACATTCCACTGACACAGGCGGTAACCGCCTCTCCGTTCTGCAAGGTCCATATGGATATGGTCTTCGTGATGGCCATCGGAGCCGGGACCTAGAACTGTGGTAAATCGCTCGCAGATGCTTTTCCGGACCGCCTCGCGGAACTCGCGATCGAGCTTGCGGTCGGTAAACGAGGCAAACCGGCCGTTGGCCAGATGCACGCCGCGCACGTCGATCGCGTTGGCAAGTCCGTGTTGGCTGATCCTGGCGCCCGCTACCCGGTTGCGGCCACGGCAATCGTAGGACGCGTAGTTATCGAGCGTGCGGGGCGCGGAGCCGAGCTGCGCTGTCGTCCCGGTGAGGTCCTCGCGCACCCAGTTTGCCAGCGCTTCTGCCATCGTGCAGCGCATGGTGGCAGGCGGACTGAGCGTCACGCGCGACTTGTCGGGCTGGATGATCGCTTCGAGCCGGACCACGTCTGTCGCACCGCAATCGCCCGGCCCTGCCAGCGATGGCAGCGGCTCGATCACCGCGATCTTGTCCGCCACGCGAAGCTGGCAGGCGGACGGCTCCTCCGGCTTGCCTCTATCGGTCTCGTCCGCCGGTTGCGGGTCGGCCTCGGCCGCAAACGCTTCCATTGGCACTGGTGCGATGCGACCTGTGTCGGTGTCCGGCTGCGGCACAGGTGCGCCGGGTTCCGCTTTCGGTCTGGACGCCCTGGATCGTGAAGGCTTTGACGGTTTCTGCGCCGGGTCGGCGGATTTCGGCTCAGCCGATTTCAGCGGCGTGGGAAATGGCGATGCAGACCGGGTCTGCGCCTGTGCGCCTTGCACGAGCCACAGCACCGCGACCACCGGAAAAACTGCAAAGAGGCGTCCCACCGCGCGCATTTCCCCGGCGAATGCGGCATTTGTGCGGGATCGTTGTCGCGATGGCAATTTCTCTTTTGCCCTGCTGTGCTAGCGTCGGGTGGACGCAGATTCCGGAAATCGAATGTGACCCATGATGTGATTGTGGTCGGGCTTGGCGCCATGGGCAGCGCCGCGCTTTACCATCTGGCGCGCAACAATGTCCGTGCCATCGGCCTGGAACGCTTCGAGCCCGGCCATGACCGCGGTTCTTCGCATGGCCGCACGCGCATCATCCGCCACGGATACTTCGAACATCCGTCCTACGTACCACTGGTGCGGCGCGCCGCCGCAATGTGGCGCGAACTCGAAACCGCATCCGGACGATCGCTGATGACGATCACCGGCATCGCCGAGATCGGGCGGCCGGATTCGGTCCTGGTGAGCGGCACGCTCGCCGCCGCGCAGCAGCATCGTCTCACGCATGAGGTGGTCACCGCGAACGAATTGATGCGGCGCTATCCTGCATTCCGGCTGCCGCAGGATTATGTCGCGGTGATCCAGCCGGATGCGGGCTTCGTCGATCCGGAAGCCGGCATCCGTGCGCATCTGCGCCTTGCCGCCGCTGCCGGCGCCGACATCCGGACCGGCGAACAGGTCATTTCGGTCGAGCAGGTCGGCGAGCGCGTGCGGGTCACGACCGGACGCAAGACCTATGAAGCCGGTCATGCCATCGTTACTGCCGGGGCATGGACCGGATCGCTGGTTCGCGATCTCGGCGTGACGCTCGAGGTGACGCGGCAGGTGCTGCTGTGGGTGCGTCCGGGCGAACCGGAATTGTTCCGGACCGGCTGGTTTCCGGTTTTCATGATCGAGAGCGAACATGGCATTCACTACGGCTTTCCGTTGCAGGACGACGGCCTGCTAAAAATCGCCAAGCACCACCATGACGGCGAAGTGGTCGATCCGGACACCTGTGACCGGTCCGTCAGTGACGCCGACCGCGCCACGATCACCGGCCCGCTGTTTCGGATGTTGCCTCCGGCCGCGGGACCGGTCGCCGACGCCAAGACCTGCCTCTACACCATGTCGCCTGACGAGGATTTCGTCATCGATCGTCTGCCGGGACGCGAGCGCATCGTGATCGCCTCGCCGTGCTCCGGCCACGGCTTCAAGTTTGCACCCGTCATCGGCCAGGCGCTGGCCGAGCTTTCGCTGACCGGCCGCACGGCCGTCGATATTCGCCGCTTCCGGCTGTCACGGTTTGCCTGAGCGGCACTTCCCGCCGCCCGTGCGGGTCTGTAACCTCCCCGTCAACGGCAAAAAAGACGACAGGGAGAAACGCGATGCACGGATTGATGCAGGACTGGCCGCTGCTGTGCCATCGCATCCTCGATCACGCCGCCACCTTCCATGCCGATCGCCCGATCGTATCGCGGCTGGTCGAAGGACCGATCCATCGCACCAGTTACCGTGACGTCCGCAACCGTGCACTGAAAGTCGCGCAGCGACTCGAACGCGACGGCATCGGCCTCGGCGACCGGGTTGCGACACTCGCCTGGAACACGTTCCGCCATCTCGAAGCCTGGTACGGCATCATGGGGATCGGCGCGATCTATCACACCGTCAACCCGCGGCTGTTTCCCGACCAGATCGCATGGATCGTCAATCACGCACAGGATCGCGTGATGATGACCGATCTCACCTTCGTTCCGCTGCTGGAAAAGCTCGCCGACCGGCTGCCCTCGATCGAACGCTACATCGTGCTGACGGACGCCGCGCATATGCCGGCCACAACGTTGAAGAATGCGGTGCCCTACGAAGGCTGGCTTGCCGAGGCCGACGGCGATTTCGCCTGGAAAGACTTCGACGAAAATACTGCAGCGGGCATGTGCTACACCTCGGGCACCACCGGAAATCCCAAGGGCGTTCTCTATTCGCATCGGTCGAATGTGCTGCATTCGATGATGGCGAGCATGGGCGATGCCATGGGTGTGTCATCGCGCGACGTCATCATGCCGGTGGTGCCGATGTTTCATGCCAATTGCTGGGGGCTGGCTCTGACCGCGCCGATGAACGGCGCCGCGATGGTCATGCCGGGCATGAAGATGGATGGCGCCTCGATCTACCAGTTGCTCGACGAGTGTCGCGTCACCTGCACCGCCGCGGTGCCGACCATCTGGCTGATGCTGCTGCAACATCTCGAAGCGACCGGCGCCAAGCTGCCTTATCTCAACCGCGTGGTGATCGGCGGCTCGGCCTGCCCGCGCGCCATGACAGAGACGTTCGAGAAGAATTACGGCGTCACCGTCATCCATGCCTGGGGCATGACGGAAATGTCGCCGCTCGGCTCGCTCTGCACCATCAAGCCGGAATATGCCGCGCTCGAAAACGATGCGCTCTACGAATTGAAGGTCAAGCAGGGCCACCCGCCATTCGGCGTCGAAATGCGCATCACCGACGATCGCGGCACGGATCAACCGTGGGACGGCAAGACCTTCGGCCGCCTGAAGGTTCGCGGGCCGGCGGTCGCGCGCGCCTATTTCAAGGACGATGCCGACATTCTCGACGATCGGAGCTTCTTCGATACCGGCGATGTCGCGACCATAGACCCGCATGGCTATATGCAGATCACCGACCGCTCAAAGGACGTGATCAAGTCCGGCGGCGAATGGATTTCCTCCATCGATCTGGAGAATCTCGCCGTCGGTCACCCCAAGGTTGCGGAGGCCGCGGTAATCGGCGTGCGGCATCCGAAATGGGACGAGCGACCGCTACTGATCGTTGTGCTGAAGAAAGATGAGAACGTCGACAAAGACGAAATGCTGGCCTTCATGCGAGGCAAGGTCGCCGATTGGTGGCTGCCCGACGACGTTGCTTTTGTCGACGAGATACCGCACACCGCCACCGGCAAGATCCTGAAAACGGCGTTGCGCGAACGCTTCAGGAATTACATCCTGCCGGGATCGGTGGCTGCGGAGTGAGAGATGACACTGGCGGATGCGGGCACGGTTGCCGGGGCGGCAAACGGCGCAACGCGCCCGATCCGTTTCATCGGACCGGAGAAGGATTACTGGCGGATCGTCGTGCGCGGCGCCGTGCTGCTAATGGTCACGCTCGGGCTATACCGGTTCTGGCTTGCGACCGATATCCGCCGCTTCCTGTGGGCCAATACCGAGATCGACGGCGAGTCGCTGGAATATTCCGGCACCGCGCTTGAATTGCTGCAGGGCTTCCTGTTCGCGATCGCGCTGATCCTGCCGATCTATACCGCCTTTACCATCACGGTGCTCGACCTCGGCGCGTTCGGTAGCTTTCTCTCCACCTCGGCGGTGCTGCTGCTGGCCTTCCTGAGCCAGTACGGCATTTATCTGGCCCGCCGCTACCGACTAACCCGCACGGTGTTTCGCGGCCTGCGCTTCCACCAGACCGGCAGCGCCATCCGCTATGCGATCTGCGCGGTGTGGTGGTGGGGCTGGACGGCGCTGACGCTCGGCTTCGCCTACCCGTTCACGCGCGCGGCGCTCGAGCGCTTCAAGATGCGCAACACGTTCTACGGCGACCTGCAGGGCAGCTTCGTGGGGTCGGGCTGGCATCTGTTCGTCCGCGGCTTCCTGATGTGGCTGGCGGTGCTCGTCCCGCTCCTGGCGACGGTTGTCGCGCTGCTATCGATCCGGTGGTCAGCGGTCATGGCGGCCTTGCGCGGCGGCGGCGACGTGATCGGCCGGGTCGAAAAAGCAAGCCCCGGCTTTCTCGGCCAGTTCGGTTTTGCGATCGTGGCGTTCGCCGTCACCCTTGTACTGGTCGCGCTGATATTGCCGGCATTTCACGCAATGGTCATGCGCTGGTGGATCAACGGCATCCGCTTCGGCGAGATCGTCGCAACGTCACACCTGCGCACGCGCGATGTGTATGTCGCCTATCTGCGTTTTATCGGCTTTCTGATCGCCTTCATCGTGGTGCTGCTGGTCGGGGTTTTCTTTGGGCTGATCGTCCTCGGCGCATTCTTCGAGAGTGGCGCGATGCTGACTGAATTCGTCACCGTGGCGATGATGGTCGGCACCTATGTTGTGTTCATGCTGGGGCTGATCACGCTCTACAACGCGACGGTCACGCTCTCGGTCTGGCGGCTGACAGCCGGCTCGATCGAATTGTCCGACACCCGTCCGATCGCTCAGGTGAAAGCGGCCGGCGATGCCAGTTCGCCGCTCGGCGAGGGCATCGCCGATGTCCTCAATCTCGGTGGCATATGACCGTGTCCGTCGCAGTGGGAATGACAAGCGCGGCGGTTTACTTCGACGGCATCACCGCGGCGCGCCACGACGTGACCATCGAACTGAACGAACGCGCTGTGGTGATCTTCGACCGGGCCGGCGAACTGATCGACCAATGGCCCTATCCGCGGCTGAAACATCTGTCCGCGCCCGCGCACATCTTTCGCATCGCCTTGCGCCAATCCGAGAATCTCGCGCGGCTCGACATCGCCGATCACGACATGGCCCATGCCATCGACCTCGCCTGCCCCGACATCGACCGCACCGGAGCGAGCGCGCGCAAGGCCCGGCGGCAGGCGATCGTGCTCAGTTTCCTTGCGGCAGTGTCATTGTTTGCCGTCGCGGTTTACGGGCTCCCGGCGATCGCCGACCGGCTTGCCCCGCTGGTGCCGCAGGGCATCGAGCGGCGGCTCGGCAGCGCGGCGGATACCCAGGTCCGTGCCATGCTCGACAAAGGGACCGGCGACCGCCCCTTCGAATGCGGAAGCGCGGCTGCCGAAGAGGCCGGACGTGCCGCCTTCGAAAAGCTGATGACGCGGCTGCAAATCGCGGCCGGCTGGCGCCTTCCACTCTATGCGGCAGTGATCCGGCGCGATGAGGCCAATGCCATCGCCCTGCCTGGCGGCCATATCTATGTCTTCAAGGGGCTGATCGACCAGGCCGGGACTGTGGACGAAGTCGCCGGCGTCATCGCCCACGAGCTCGGCCATGTTGCCAATCGCGACGGCACCCGCGCCATTCTCCAGGCCACGGGACTGTCGCTGATTTTCGGCATCCTGCTCGGCGATTTCGTCGGCGGCGGCGCCGTGGTTCTGGCCAGCGAATCGCTGCTCAAATCGGCCTATTCGCGTGGCGCCGAAAGCCGGGCCGACGATTTTGCCGTGCGCACCATTCAGGCCGCCGGCGGCGATCCCCGCGCTCTCGGCCGGTTCCTCGCCCGAATTGCCGGAAAAACACGCTCTGGATCGATCTTTCTCGACCACCCGGCCACCCCCGATCGGGTGGCGCGCATCAATGCCATCGCCACGCCGCAAAGTGGTGGCGCAACGCTGCTTGACGCGGCCGAGTGGAGAGCCTTGAAACGCATCTGCGCGGGCTAACGCCAGCACGACCTCCGGAAAGCGGCCACCGGTTTTCGGGTAGAATCATGCTGAACTAAAGTCCCCTCTCCGCGCAGGACACGGACATCCCATGGCGCGCCGCCGGCTTCCCGACGAACCGAATTCCAAGCTTGCCGTCTGGGCGCGACGGCTGGCGCTGTTTTCCGTGGTCGCAACGCTGATCGCCATCATCATCGTCCGCGCCGGTCTGATCGAAGTCCTGCCCGGCGTGGCGACCGTCGCAGGTGCGCTCGCCTTCGCCGTACTTGCGATCCTGCTGGCGCTCGGCTCCTTCGTCACGATCTGGCGGCTGGGCCTTGGCGGCCTGGGCTATGCCGTCACCGCGATTTTCGTCGGGGCCGCGCTGCTCGCCTACCCGCTTTACCTTGGCACCAAGGCTTACACCCTGCCGCCGATCTACGACATCACCACCGATGTTCTGGACCCACCGGCCTTCGATGCGGTGCGCCGGTTGCGCTCGCGGACGACCAACCCGGCGCAATATGCCGGACTCTATGCCGCCGAGCAGCAGCGCGCGGCCTATCCCGAGGTCGCTCCGCTGGAATTGTCGGTCCCAGCGAAAAACGCCTATGATCAGGCGCTGGCGTTGGTGAACAAGCGGCGATGGCTGGTGCTGGATGCGCGCAGCCCGCAACCCAACCGCCGCGACGGCAGGATCGAGGCGGTGGCCCGAACCCCGATCATGGGTTTTCGCGACGACATCGTGATCCGCGTTCGTAGCGTCGACGAAAGTTCGCGCGTAGATATGCGATCGTCATCGCGTTACGGCTTCCACGATCTGGGCAGCAACGCGTCGCGGATCCGCGCTTTTTTCGAAAGCCTCGAACAGAATATCGATGCCGAGCTCGAGCGCGAGGAACGCCGACGGCCCGCGCCCAAGGAGAAGGCGCCGGCCCCCAAATCGAAGCAGGGTACGCCTCAGGCCAAGCGATAATGCCCCGCGATCGAGGGGACGCCCTCGGTCGCGACCTTGCCGCGCGCCACCAGGTCTTCCAGATGCGCCAGCACGGATAGCCCGGCGGCACCGATCAGACGCGGATCGATCCCGATGTAGATCGCGCGCACCAGCGTCGGAATATCCGCGGCGCCTTTCGCGAGCCGGTGCAGGATCGATTCCTCGCGCCCGAGCCGGTGGCGGATATAGCTCTGAACGAAGCGCGGCGCGTCGCGGATGACATTGCCGTGGCCCGGGAAATAGACCGTCTCCTGGCGCTTCGCGATCTTGGTGAGCGAGTTCATGTAATCGCTCATGGCACCGTCCGGAGGTGCAACGATCGAGGTCGACCAGCCCATGACATGGTCGCCGGAAAACAGCGCGCTGGTTTCCTTCAGCGCGTAGGCCGTGTGATTGGCGCAATGACCGGGCGTCGTGATCGCCTCCAGCGTCCAGCCCTCGCCTTCGATCATGTCACCGTCGGACAGCCTGACATCGGGGCGGAAATCCATGTCGCCGGCTGCATCGAGCGGATTGATTTCATCGATATGAAGCGGGCGCGAAACGCGATGCGGCCCCTCTCCGAAGGTTGGCGCGCCGGTCGCGGCCTTGAGTGCCGCCGCCGCCGGCGAATGATCACGATGGGTGTGCGTCAACACGATATGGCTAACGGTTTCTCCCCGCAGCGCATCGAGCAATACGCCGACGTGGCGGTCGTCGTCCGGACCGGGATCGATGACCGCAACCTTGCCGCGCCCGACAATGTAGGTGACCGTACCCTTGAAGGTGAACGGGCCGGCATTGCCCACGCAGACGGCACGCACCAGAGGCGCAATTTCCTTCACAACCCCGGTTTCGAGGTCGAAGCTCTTGTCGAAGGGAATATCGTCGGACATGGGATTTCTAAACACACGATTCTTGTGGAATTTCGGGCAGATAATGCATGCATCGCATTTGCCGAAAGTTTTAATCACACACAATGCAATCGGGGCAAAAACCATTCAAGCATTGCGCGTATGCTTATAGCAGATAAGCCGTAGTTCGCCGGAACCTGCCATTTGCAAGCAAGACGGAATGCCATGTCCGACACCCCCTCTCTCATTCAGGATCTCGAACGCGCGATCTCCGCGGGGTCGCCCGCGATGCGGCTCGACGCTCTCACCCGCATGACCGACCTGTTCCTGGCCGGATCGGGTCGCCACTCGGAAGAGCAACTCGCGCTGTTCGACGATATCCTGTTGGTCCTGATCGAGACGATCGAGGTCAATGCCAAGGCTCAATTGTCCCGCCGCCTGTCCGGGCGGCCTGACGCGCCGCAGAAGGTGGTCCGCACGCTTGCCTTCGATGATTCGATTGCCGTCGCAGCCCCGATGCTGATGCGCTCCCAGCAACTGACGGACGCCGATCTGGTCGAGAATGCAAGCACCAAGAGCCAGGGCCACCTTCAGGCGATCACCCAGCGTGAAAGCCTCAGCGAGCCAGTGACCGACGTGCTGATCGAGCGCGGCAACAGCCGCGTCATCCAGTTGGTGGCACGCAATGCCGGCGCGCGCTTCTCCGACAGCGGTTTTGGAAAACTCGTCAGCAAGGCCGCGCACGACGAAGGGCTGGCCCGCTATGTCGGCTCGCGCCGCGATATTCCGCGGCATCATTTTGTGAAGTTGCTGGACAGCGCTTCGGCCGAAGTGCGGGCGCGCCTCATCGAAGCCAACCCGCATCTTGCCGACGTGATCGATGCCACCGTTGCCGACGTCTCGTCGAGCATCGGCGATAACGTGCGCAGCACCTCCCGCGATCACGCGCGCGCCGTCGCGCGCATCAAGCGCCTGCACCGCACCGGGCAATTCAGCGAGGCCGATCTGCACGCCTATGCGAATGCCGACGATTTCGAGCGGGCCACGGTCGCGCTCGCTTCTCTCGGCGACTTCGAGATCGAGCTTGTGGAACGCGCGCTGCTGGACCGGTCGACCGACCTGATCCTGATCCTGGCGCGCGCCGCAAAATGCTGCCGCGCCACGGCCCGCGCCATCCTGATGATGCCATCGGCCGATCGCAGGCTCTCGCCGATGGATCTGAGCGACGCGCTCGCTCAATTCGATCGGCTGCAGCTCGCCACCGCACGCTCCGCGCTCGAATTCTATCGTCTTCGCCGCAAGGCCGAGGACAAGCCGCACGTCCCGACCAATCTGGCGCTCGAATGGTACGTGCAGGCGATGCCGGCACGGCCGGGTCAGACCGGCTGACGATCCATCCGCTGCGGGAATGGCGGCGCCACCGGCCTGCGTCGGTCGGCGCAGACTGATCAGTGAATCTCCGGCTCCGGCGTGTTTTCGCCGGCCAGCAGGAAGTCGAAGTCGCAGCCCTGGTCGGCCTGACCGATATGCTGCGCGAACATCGCGCCATAGCCGCGGGTGTAATGCGGCTTCGGCGGCGTCCACGCGCTCTTCCGTCGCGCCAGCTCCTCGTCGCTGACATGAAGGTGGATACGGCGGTTCTTCACATCGACCTCGATCTCGTCGCCGGTCTGCACGAAAGCGAGCGGCCCGCCGACAAAGCTTTCCGGCGCGACATGCAGGATGCACGCGCCGTAGCTCGTGCCGCTCATCCGCGCATCGGAAATCCGCAGCATGTCGCGCACGCCCTGCTTCACCAGCTTTTTCGGGATCGGCAGCATGCCCCATTCCGGCATGCCCGGGCCGCCCTTCGGCCCGGCATGCTTCAGCACCAGGATATGATCGGCGGTGACCTCGAGATCGTCGCGCTCCACTTCGCGCATCATGTGGTTGTAGTCATCGAACGCGATCACCTTGCCACGATGCTGGGTAAGACGCTGGTCCGCCGCCGACGGCTTCATGACGCAGCCATTCGGCGCGAGATTGCCGGTCAGCACCGCGGTAGCGCCACCCTCATAGATCGGATCGGACAGCGGATGGATCACCTCCGGCAGATGCACTTTTGCGCCGGCAATGTTCTCGCCGAGCGTCCTGCCGGTCACGGTCATGCAGGACAGGTCGAGCAGATCGCGCAATTCCGCCATCAGCGCGCGCAGGCCGCCGGCATAATAGAAATCCTCCATCAGGTATTGGCCGGACGGCGTGATATTGGCGATCACCGGCACCTCGCGGGAGATCGCGTCGAACCGGTCCATACCGAGCGCGATGCCTGCGCGCCGCGCCATCGCCACCACATGCACGATCGCGTTGGTGGAGCCGCCGAGCGCCATATGAACCTTGATAGCGTTATCGAAGGCTGCGGGCGAGAGGATCTTCGCGGGTGTCAGGTCTTCCCACACCATGTCGGTGATGCGGCGCCCTACCGCCGAACACATGCGCGGATGACTGGAGTCCGCCGCCGGGATCGATGACGCGCCGGGCAGCGCCAGCCCCATCGATTCGGCGATGGACATCATGGTGGCGGCCGTTCCCATCACCATGCAGGTCCCGAACGAGCGCGCGATGCCGCCCTCGATCTCGTTCCAGTCGTCGTCGGTGATGTTGCCGGCGCGCTTCTCGTCCCAGTATTTCCAAACGTCGGAACCCGACCCGAGCTTCTGGCCGCGCCAGTTACCGCGCAGCATTGGCCCGGCGGGCACATAGATCGACGGAATGCCCATCGAGATCGCGCCCATGATCAGCGCCGGCGTGGTCTTGTCGCAACCGCCCATCAGTACCGCACCGTCGATCGGATGCGAGCGCAGCAATTCCTCCGTCTCCATCGCCAGAAAATTGCGATAGAGCATCGTGGTCGGCTTGATGAAAGGCTCGGACAGCGACATGGCCGGGAGCTCGACCGGAAAGCCGCCGGCTTCCCAGACGCCGCGCTTCACGTCATCGGCGCGCGACCGCAGATGCGCGTGACAGGCGTTCAGATCGCTCCAGGTATTGATGATGCCGATGACCGGCTTGCCCTCCCAGTCGGCCTTGTCGTAGCCGAATTGCCGCAACCGCGAGCGATGACCGAACGAACGCAAATCGCTGACGCCGAGCCAGCGATGGCTGCGGAGATCTTCAGGCCGCTTCTTGCTCATGTTTTACGGTGACTTGTCTTTCAGGGGGATTGCTTGGCCGGCGCCGTATCCGATGGTTTGCCGGCCGCGCGCCGGCGTTCATACACTTGCGACAGAATGACGATGGCCGCAAGCACGGCACCGGCGGTGTCGGTCGCAAACCCGGGATCGATCAGCAGCAGCCCCCCGGCGCAGAGCAACACGCGCTGCCAGTGATTGGCCGCGGTGATGAGATAGCCGTGCAGTCCCGCTGCAAACAGCAGGATGCCGCATGCCGCGGTGACGAAAGCGCCGATGATGGTGGGCCACGACCCAATCATCAGAAGGGCCGGCTCATAGATCACCATGAACGGCACGATGAAACCGGCTGCGCCGATCTTCACCGCAGCCCAGCCGCTTTTCCAGATGTCGGCTTTGGCGATCCCGGCCGCCGCGTAGACGGCCAGCGCGACCGGCGGCGTGATCGCCGAGAGCACCGCGAAATACAGCGCAAACATGTGCGCGGCCGGCGGGATCACCCCGAGCTTGATGATCGCCGGCACCAGAAGCGCCGTCATGATGATGTAGGCCGGCGTTGTCGGCATGCCCATGCCGAGCACGATGCCGGCCAGCATGGTGAGGACCAGCGCAAGGAGAAGCGTGTCCTGCGCCAGACCGACCACGAACTGCGTGAACACGATGCCGAGCCCGGACAGCGTCACCACTCCGATCACGATGCCCGCACAGGCGCAGGCCAGCGCGACGGCCAGCGCGTTACGCGCGCCATCGACGAACGCTGCGATGAGATTCGGCAGGTTGACGTTTTCCCGTGTTGAGCGGCGCAGTGCGGCGACCGGGAAGCACAAAGCCGTCCCGACCAGCGCCGCCATGGGCGCGCTATAGCCCGAATACATCACGACAAGAATGCCGACGACCGGAATGAAAAGATGTCCCCGCTCGCGCATCACGACGGAGAGCCTTGGCAGTTCGGAACGCGGCAGTCCCTGCAGTCCGCAACGCTTGGCTTCGAAATGGACCGCGGCGAAACACGCAACGTAATAGAGAACCGCGGGAATGATCGCCCAGATGATGACCTGCCCGTAGGATACGGCCAGAAACTCGGCCATGACGAACGCGGCCGCGCCCATGATCGGCGGCATGATCTGTCCGCCGGTGGACGCGGTTGCCTCCACACCGGCAGCGAAATGCGGCGGAAAGCCCGAACGCTTCATCAGCGGGATCGCAATCGGGCCGTCCACCATCACGTTCGCGACGGCGCTGCCGGAAATCGTGCCGAACAGGCTCGATGAGACCACTGACACCTTGCCCGGCCCGCCCGCGGTATGGCCGGTCAACGCCATCGCAAAGTCCATGAACAACTGGCCGGTGCCGGTCCGCTCCATGAAGGCGCCGAACAGCACGAAGATCAGCACATAGGACGCGGACACCGAGAGCGGGATGCCGAAGATGCCTTCCGTCGTCATGTAGAGCTGATCGAGCATCCGCTCCGGCTCGAGCCGCGCGATCAGGAGCCCGTACAAAAGAAACACCACCGCGGTGATCGGCAGCGCAAGCCCGATCACCCGCCGTGTCGCCTCGAGCACCACCAAAATCATGACTACGGCCATGGCCTTGTCGGTGAAGCTGAGGTCATCGATGTAGAAGATGCGGGTGACGATGTATTCGTAGTTGACGAACAGGTAGATGATCGGGATCGCACCGGCGATCATCAGGCCGTAGTCGAATAGCGTCGGCAGCCGCTCGTCGGTTGGCCGCTGCTCGTCCGATCGCGGCCCGTCGGTCTTGGCGATGGTCCAGCGATACAGCAGGAAGGTGAGAACGATCGCGAACAAGAGATGCGTGCCACGGAACAGCACCGCTTCCGGAGTGCCGAACGCGATCGCCCAGATATGATAGGCCGCCATCGCGATCGAGATCGCGACCAGCGCGTAGCCGAGAATACGGCGATGGGTGGATTCGAAAGTCACAAATGCTCTCCCCTCAGAGCATTGAAGCGCATCCAGGATGCCGCGCGTTCCCGCAATAGCGGGGATCCAGAACCGTGATTCCGGGTCCCCGCTTTCGCGGGGACGAGCGGATCATGAAAGCGAACTTTGCGTCTGCCTCACATCTTCAGATCGACGCCGGCTTCCTTGTAGAACTTCGCGGCGCCTGGATGGAACGGCACGCCGATGTCCTCGGCCATCGCCTTCGGCGTGAGTCCCGCCATCGCCTTGTTGACCGCGGCCATGTTCGACACATTCGCCGCCATCGCCTTGGTCATGTTGTAGACCATGTCTTCCGGCAGCTTGCAGGACGCCACGATATGCGTGGCATAGCCGATCACCTTCACGTCCTTGTCCTGCTTCGGATAGGTGCCCTTGGGAACCGTGACCAGCGTATAGCCGGGATTGATCTTGCGCATGTCCTCGTACATGTCGGTCATGTCGAGCAGCTTGATGTCGCGCGCAGCCGCGAGGTCCATGACCGAGCCGGACGGGATCGTGGTACCGAGCGCAAACGCAACGGCATGGCCGTCCTGCATCTGCGTCACCGAGTCGGTATACGACACGAAGCTCATCTTCACGTCGTTATAACCCATGCCCGCGACCTTCAGCATATGCGCGGTGATCGCCTCGCCGGTATTGCCGCGCTGCTGCGTGGTGACGCCCTTGCCCTTCAGGTCCTTGACCGAATTGATATTGGCGTCGGCGCGCGTCACCACCTGATAATATTGCGGATACAGTGTCGCGATGTTGCACACATTGCCGTGCTTCTTGGTGAAGGGCGGATTGCCGGCGAGCGCGTCCACCGTCGAGATCGAATTGCCGAAGCCGACATCGGCCTTGCCCTCCTCGATGCCGCGCACGTTGGCGATGCCGGCGCCTGGCAGAGCCTGCACCGACAATCCGCCAACCGCCTTTTCCCACATGTCCTTCAGCTGACCCCCGAGCGGAATCCAGACACCGCCCTGCGGACCGGTCATCAGTTTGAGTTCTGCGGCCTGCGCCCCCGTCGCGGTGGCAAAGCCGGCAACGAGCAACGATGCGAGCAATCGCACTTTCATCGGACGTTCTCCCTGGGATACCCGCCGGTTGGCAGGTCGTTCTTGTTGCTTGATACCGACGTTACGCGGGGCGGTGGGCCGGAGACAAGCGGGTTTACGGTCCGGGACAGTGCTCCGCGCGTCCCGCGCAGGAAATTCATAAGAAAACCACTGCCATTCATAAGAGCGCCGGAGAACCGGGCGGCTTGCGGCCAGTCGGGGCACGCCCTACGGTGCGGTGCACAAGCGTCTTGTTCCCGTTTCATCAGGCATCTGTCGTCCGTGTCCGACATCGACAACATCAACCACGTCGGCATGGCCGTTCGCGATCTCGCCGACACCGTCCGCCGCTTCGAGGCGATGGGCTTCCAGCTGACGCCCTACTCGCCGCATTCGGCCGCCTGGAAGCCAGGCGAGCCCGTGCAACCGCAGGGATCGGGTAACCGCTGCGTGATGTTCGCAAGCGATTACCTCGAAATCCTCGCCAGCGAAGACCCCGCGCGGCCCGCGGCCCGCATCACCAATTTCCTGAAGCGCCACCAGGGCGCGCATATCATCTGCTTCAACACCGAAGACCCGCATGCGGTCGAGAAGCGCCTGCAGGGCGCAGGCATCGCGACCTCAGGCGTGATTCCGCTGCAACGTGAGATCGATACGCCGGACGGCGTCCGCACGGCGAAATTTGCGCGCATCCAGTTCGCGCCCGAGCAATCGCCGGAAGGCTACATCCAGGCCGCGCAGCACCTCACCCCGGACTACATTTACCAGCCGCGCTACATCCGCCATCCGAACGGTTGCACGAGCCTGCATCGCACCGTGGTCGTTACCGATACGCTGGAGACCTTCGCCGAGAAATACCGCCGCTACACCGGGCTCACGCCGGTCGCGCACGAGGGCTCGGTCAATTTCCACTTCCCGCAGGGCACCGGGCTGACCATCGTCGACATCAGGCACGCAACCGCGGTGCTGCCGGGTACCCTCTTTCCGCCGATCCCCGGCATTGCCGCCGTGAGCTTTCGCACGCCCGATATCGCGGCGCAGCGAATGCGGCTTCTGGATCATGGCTTCGCCTTCAGCGAAGCGATCGGACGCCTCGTCGTTCCTGCCGAACAGGCGGGTGGCGTCGCGATCATTTTCGAGGAGTGAGACGATGACGATTCTGTCGAGACTGGCTGCCGCGCTTGTGATCGCTGGCGCATCGCTGATTGCGCCCGCATCGGCGCAGGACTTCCCCGACCGGCTGGTGCGCATTGTCGTGCCCTACCCGGCCGGCGGCGGCGTCGACGGCATGGCGCGCGCCCTGGGCGAAGGTCTCTCGCAGATCTGGAAACAGCCGGTCATCATCGAGAACAAGCCCGGTGCCTCCACCATGATCGGCGGCGAATTCGTCGCCCGCGCGCCGGCCGACGGCTACACACTGCTCCTGACCAGCGACTCCTCGATCACCAGCAATCCGTTCCTGTTTCCGAACGCAAAATTCGATCCGGTGAAAGACTTCGCGCCGATCACGCAGCTGATCGAGCTCAACCAGCTCGTGGTGCTGCATCCTTCGGTTCAGGCCAATTCGCTCAAGGAGCTGGTCGCGCTGTCGAAGGAGAAGAAGGGCGCGCTGAATTACGGCTCCTACGGTGTCGGCAGCCAGCCGCATCTGCTGTTCGAGATGCTGCGCGCGCAGGCCGGTGCCGAACTGATGCAGATCCCCTATCGCGGCATCGCGCCAGCAATCACCGCAACCATCGCCGGCGACGTGCAGATGACTCTCGGCGGCTGGTCGGTCACCGCGGGCCACATCCAGTCCGGAAAGCTGAAGGCCATCGCGATCTCGAAGAAGGAGCGGCAGAAGGAGTTGCCGGACGTGCCGACCCTGAAGGAAGCCGGCTTCCCCGACATCGACCCGCAGAGCTGGTTCGGGCTGTTCGCGACCGCCGGGACGCCGAAGCCGGTGATCGAGAAAATCCAGAAGGACGTGGCGCAGGTATTCACCCAGCCGGAATTCCAGAAGCGGCTGCAGACGCTGGCCTTCGAGCCGGTGGCGAGCACCCCGGATGCCTTCGCAAAATTCATCGCCGAGGATCTGGCCTACAAGAAAAAGCTGATCGAAACGACGGGGATCAAGGGGGTCGAGTAGGGCAGAATCCCCGGCAAGAGGCGTCCCCTTGCCATGCTTCCGCCAAAGCATTCCAATACCGGTGAGGTTGCCCCGGGGGAACCACGCCATGATTCGATCGTACCGGTTGCGCGCCGCCGTCTGGCTGACTGCCGCGGTCGCGTCGGTGGCAACGCTTATTCCGGCCAACGGCGCCCGGGCGCAGTCCGCGGCTTGCGAGGACGCTGCCGAGATCGCGGTGCTGCCCTCCCCGCTGGCGCCCTGGACCGGCGCGCCCTTGCGCATCATCGTCGCCAGCGAAAAGCCGCTCGATGGCGAACTCTCGCTGATCGCGCCGAACGGAAAGGTCGCGGTAACTTCGCGCGAGCGGCGCGGCGGGCCGCCTTATTTCTGGCTGGCGGAAGTCGCCACACCCGCCGCCGGCAAATGGCAGGCGCAGCTCACCCGCGCCAATGCTTCGGCCGCATGCCGCACCGTCTCGCGCGAGATCGACGTTGCCGCCAAGCAGCCGCCGCGCCCCTCCGGTTCGAAGACCAGCGTCTGGCCGATCCGCAATTCCTGGAATCGCGAGACCGAAAATCTCTATTCCGCCTGGATCGAGAAGCTGTTCGAGGCGCCGCTGGGCGAGTCGCCGTCATGGCCGGCGCTGCATGTCGTGCTGCGCGATCCCGCCCGCAACGTGCTGCATAATCATCTTGGCCTGCGCGAAGACTCCATAAACCTCTACATCCGGCCGGACTGCGCCGACCTGCCGTATTTCCTGCGCGCCTATTTCGCCTTCAAGATGGGCCTGCCTTACGGCTATGCGAAATGCACGCGCGGCGGCGGCGGCAACGCGCCACGCTGTCCGGTCTGGTGGAATATCGAGAAGGAAGAGCCGCGGCCCGAGGCGCCTGAGGACATCGTGGCCGCAGAGGACGCGCAGGCCTCCGGTGGATCGCCGCAACGACCGTCCGGCAACCTCTTCGACATCTTCAAGCCGCAACAGCCATCCGCGCAAAAGCCCGAAGGCAAGCCCGCGCAGCAGAAGACCGCGGTGCGCGCGACGCCGGGCTTCGCCGTGCCGCCCCCACCCGGCGGTGCAGCACCTGTTGCAAAACCGGCAGCGCCGGTACGTCCGCCACGGCCGACCTCGCTTGCTCTGGGCTTCGGCCATTACCTGCAATACAGCGTCGCCGACGGCGTTCATTCCGGTGCGGGTCGCACGCTCGCGGCGCATGAAGGCTCCGACTTCTACACCGTGCCGCTGTCGGAAGATCATCTGCGGCCCGGCACCGTCTATGCCGACCCCTACGGGCATCTGCTGATCATCGCCAAGCGCGTGCCGCAGACCGACGGAAATGCCGGCGTATTCCTTGCGGTCGATGCGCAGCCCGACGGCACCGTCGCGCGCAAGCGCTTCTGGCGCGGCAATTTCCTGTTCGCGCAGGAACCGGCGCTCGGCGATGCAGGCTTCAAGCGGTTCCGCCCGATCGTGCGCGACAAGAACGGAAGCCTGCGCCGGCTCACCGTCGCGGAGATTTCCAAGAACCCGAATTATTCGGACTTCTCGCTCGAACAGACAAAGCTGTCGGTCGAGGGCTTCTACGACAAGATGGACGACGTGATGTCGCCCAATCCGCTCGATCCGTTAGGCGCGATGAAAGAGGCGATCACCTCGCTCGACGAGCAAGTGCGGGCGCGCGTCACCTCGGTCGAGAACGGACGCAAGTATCAACTCAGCGGCAAGGGCGATGCCTCGATGCCCGACGGCGCCGCGATCTTCGAGACCACCGGCGCATGGGAGGACTTCGCCACCCCGTCCCGCGACCTGCGGCTGCTGATCGCGATGGATGTGGTCCGTAACTTCCCGGACCGCGTCGCGCGCCGTCCCGAACGCTATGCGATGCCGAAGGACAAGAGCCCCGAACAGGTGAAGGCCGAATTGCAGGCGGTGCTGGCGCAGGAATTGTCGGCGCGCAAGTTTTCCTACCCGCGCACCGACGGCTCGCAATGGACATTGACGCTGAAGGATGTGATCGACCGCGTCACCGATCTGGAAATGGCCTACAACGTCAACGACTGCGTCGAACTTCGCTGGGGCGCCAAAGAGGGCAGCGAGGAATTCGCAACCTGCAAGCGCCGCGCGCCGCAGGGCCAGCGCGCCAAGATGACGGATTACCGTCCGTGGTTCAGCGAACGCAGAAGGCCGCCGCGGACGTGATCGTTAATCGTTAAAGCGACAGCTCTCGCGCGAACGTCAAACCTCCAATGCTAGCGCTCGCTGAATTGCTCGCCGAAGCCTTTCACCACATGGCAATGGTTTGAAAACTGAGCACGAAAAGCGCCGGAAAAATAAGTTTTTTGAGTCCATAGCGCAGCATGCGCGCTAGGTCGCTGACGCAGGTTGCATACTGAAGTTTAAGGTTAGCCGATTTCCCTCGCGGCGCGTGGATCTTGGAAAGCTCGCTCGCACTGCGCAAAACCATGCCGCATTGACCCTTACGCCCCAAAGCGGTAGCCAAAAACCAAACCATAAGGAGAGGAACCCGCCCATGCTCCGCCTGCTAGCCGCATCAGGCTTCGTCTTAACCTCGCTCGCCGCCGGCCATGTCCCGGCCCAGGCCCAGACCCCCGTCAAGGACTGGCCGCAGCGCAACGTCACCATGATCCTGCCACTCGGACCCGGCAGCGGCGTCGATATCACCACGCGCCTGCTTGCCGATAAGCTCGCAGCGAAATGGGGCAAGCCGGTCGTGGTCGAAAACCGGCCCGGCGGCGATGCGATCGTGGCGATCAATGCCTTCGTGTCGGCGAACGACGACCACACCTTCCTGATGGCGCCGACCTCGACCTTCACCGCGCATCCGCTGCTGCATGACAAGCTGCCCTACCAGCAGGACGATCTCGTGCCGATCGCACGCGCGACCAACACCCTGATCGCGATCGGGGTGCCGGCCGACCTCGGCGTCAACACGCTCGCCGACTTCGTGAAACTCGCCAAGGAAAAGCCCGGCCAGCTCAATTATGCCGGCACCACCGGCGCGGTTGATTTCGTCGTGACCGGCTGGATGAAGGATTCCGGCATTGATGTCGCGAAGATCCCGTACAAGGACGCGGTGCAGGCGCTGAACGATCTCGCCTCGGGGCGCATCCAGATCTATGGCGCGGCCTATGCGATCATGCGGCCGCAGGTCGCGAACGGCAAGGTGAAGGTGCTGGCGCTGATGAACACGCAGCGCGCGCCGGCGCTGGCCGATATTCCGACCGTCAAGGAGGCGGGCTACCCGGCACTGACGCTCGACGGCCTTGTAGGACTGTTCGGCTCCAAAAAGATGTCGCCTGAGTTGCGCGACAAGATCGCGGCCGACATCACCGAGGCATTGTCCGATCCGGAGGTGGTGAAGAAGCTGACCCCGATGGGCCAGGTGGTGCGGCCAGGACCTGCCAAGGAATTCGCCGCCGAGATCGCCGACCAGAGCAAGGTCATCGCCGAATCCGCGAAGCGCGCGGGCGGGAAGTAACGGCCGGACGACGAAAGATCGGAAGACTGCAGACCATCGCAGATGCTCGGCGCGACCAGCGCCGGGCAGCGGCCAGATCATGGCCTACAATGCCGATAAAAGGGTCCGGAAACGGCGGCGGGAAAGTGGTCGGAGTGGCAGGATTCGAACCTGCGACCCCCTCGTCCCGAACGAGGTGCGCTACCAGGCTGCGCTACACTCCGACTTGAAGGCCGGTCTTATAACGACGCCATGCCCGCGCCGCAAGGCAATGCGGCCGGCTATTTTTCGTAAATGTTTCCGCCGCCGGGACGCGCAAATCCGGCAAAAAGCGGCTAAGAACCCCCGCATGCATGTCCGCTCGAAAACGCGTCTGATCGAGGCCGTGCCGGGATCGGCGCAGGCCGCGGCGGAGTGCCTGTCGCGGGGCGGACTGGTGGCGTTCCCGACCGAGACGGTCTACGGCCTGGGCGCCGACGCCACCGACGGACAGGCCGTCGCGCGCCTTTACGAGGCCAAGGGCAGACCATCCTTCAATCCGCTTATCGCGCATGTGCCGGACCTGTCATCTGCACGCAAACTCGCGGTTTTCAACGCCGATGCGGAGACGCTTGCCGCAGCCTTCTGGCCGGGACCGCTGACGCTGGTGCTGCCACGCCAGCCCGATTGCCCGGTGTCCGAACTCGCTACCGCGGGACTCGATACAATCGCGATTCGCGTGCCGGATCATGCGCTTGCGCGCGAGATCCTGCGCGCCTTCGGTAGACCAATCGTGGCGCCGTCCGCCAATGTATCGGGACATGTCTCGCCCACGACGGCCGCGCATGTGCTTGAAGACCTTGACGAAAAGGTCGACCTGATCGTGGACGGCGGACCCGCGCCGGTCGGCATCGAATCCACCATCGTGGCCTGCCTCGATCAGCCCATGATCCTGCGCCCGGGCGGACTGTCGCGCGAACGCATCGCCGCCGCGCTTGGCCGCAACCTCGCCCAGCCCGTTGAAACAACGGACGAAACCCCTCTGGCACCCGGCATGCTGGAGAGCCATTACGCCCCGCGGACGCGGCTCCGCCTGGACGCGACCCGTGTCGAGCCCGGCGAGGCGCTGCTCGCATTCGGCGCGCCGCTGCCCGGCGCCGCGGCGACCCTCAATCTCTCCGAAAGTGGCGATCTGGCGGAAGCCGCCGCCAATTTGTTTGGCCATCTCCGCAGTTTGGACGCCATGTTCGCGCCGACCATCTGCGTTATGCGGATTCCTTCTGCCGGTTTGGGCGAAGCGATCAACGACCGGCTGCGCCGCGCCGCCGCCCCGAAAGATATCCCCCCGTCATCCTCGTAGAAGTGCGCATGCTCACGCCGGATAAAGACCTGATCACGAAGTTCACCGAGATCGTCGGCGAGAAATACGCCATCACCGATCCGGACGTGCAGGCCGCCTATCTGCACGAGCAGCGCGACCGCTGGCCGGGCCACTCGCCGCTGATCCTGCGGCCCGAGACCACCGAACAGGTGGCGGCGATCCTGAAGCTCGCGAACGACACCCGCACCGCGATCGTGCCGCAGGGCGGCAATACCGGATTGGTCGGCGGGCAAGTTGCGCTCAACGGCGAGATCATTCTCTCGCTCAACCGCATGACCAGAATCCGCGAGGTCGATCCGGTCACCAACACGCTGACGGCGGAAGCCGGAGTCACGCTGCAGCGGGCGCGCGAAGCGGCAGCCGACGTCGACCGGCTCTATCCGCAACTTCTCCCCTCGGAGGGCACCTGCACGATCGGCGGCAATCTCTCGACCAACGCCGGCGGCACGGCCGCGATCGCGCATGGCGTCGCGCGCGCGCATGCGCTCGGCCTCGAAGTGGTGCTGGCCGACGGCCGCGTGCTGAACAATCTCAACAAGCTGAAGAAGGACAATACCGGCTACGACCTGAAGAACCTGTTCATCGGCGCCGAAGGCACGCTCGGCATCATCACCGCAGCGGTGTTGCGCCTCGTGCCGCGGCCGCGGTCGGTCGAGCTTGCGGTGTTCGGCGTACCGTCGGTGCAGGCAGGGGTCGATCTCTTAGGCTTGGCCTATGCGCGCGCCGGTTCGCAGGTCACGAGCTTCGAACTGATGACGCGGATGAATGTCGAACTCGCGGTACGTTTCATCGACGGCACGCGCGATCCGCTCGACGCGCCGCACCCCTATTATGTGCTGATGGAATTGTCATCGCAGGCCGAAAGCGGCTTGCGCGACCTGGTCGAGGCGATCTTCGAGGCCGGCGTCGAACGGGCGCTGATCGACGACGGCGCGATCGCGCAGACGCTGGAGCAGGCGAAGGCGATGTGGCGCATCCGCGAGGAAGCCGGCGAGGTGCAGAAGCGCGAGGGCGCGTCGATCAAGCACGACATCTCGATCCCGGTCGCGGCGATCCCCGCCTTCATCGCTGAGGCCAATGCAGCGGCGATCGCGGTGGTGCCGGGCGCGCGGCCGATGCCGTTCGGTCATGTCGGCGACGGCAACATCCATTACAACATCACGCAGCCGGCCGGCATGGACAAGGCCGCCTTCATGGCGCGCGAGGACGACATCCAGGATGCGGTTTTCGGCGTGGTTGCAAAATACGGCGGCTCGATCTCGGCCGAACACGGCATCGGCATCGCCAAGCGCGCGCGGCTGCCACTGGTGAAGGACCCGGTGGCGATCGAACTGATGCGCACGCTGAAGGCAACGCTCGACCCGAACGGGATCCTCAATCCGGGAAAGGTTTTGTAGGCCGGCAGAACAACACCGGACCGTCTAAAGCTTCGAGAGCAAGGCCTGAGCGATAACGCCGTGGTCGCTGCATCGTCCAGAATTGTGCGCGAGCCGTGAGGCCCTCAGAATGTACGATTGAGAAGCAACTGCCGGCAGCGCGCTATGCGATGCCTGCCGTGTTGCCTCGACCAAACGACCAGGAACCGGCATGTGATCGGCGTCGGCCTTGCGCACAGGCTCTTTCTCAGCGGTCGCAGGCTGGACCCGCCCCTCCAGCACAGTGCCCCACACCTTGATGTCTTTCAGTCCTGCAGGGTCTGTTTCGAACGGACTCCTGTCCAGAACGGTAAAGTTCGCCAGTTTGCCAGATTCGATCGAGCCAATCTCGTTCTCATGCCGGATCGAATCGCCGGACCTGCTACGACCGCGAACGGCGCGATGCTTATGGTTTCGACGTCTCCTCCGCGCGGATGGTCTCCAGCACGGGCTCCCATGTCTTCTGCTGCTGGGCAATGAAAGCCGCCGTTTGTTCGGGCGTCATCGGATTGAGCCGGGCACCGAGCTTCGCAAGGCGCTCCTGCAGCTCGGGATCCGCGCTGACCTTGATGAGATCCTCGCTGATCTTGCGAACGATCGCCTCCGGCGTGCCCGGCGGCGCCAGCAGCACAGCCCAGCCCGTGGCGCGGAAGCCGGGAATTGTCTCGGCGACCGTCGGCACATTGGGAAAGTCGGCCAGACGCTTGTCGAGGGCGACGGCCAGAAGTTTTATCGAACCTGCACTGGCCGCGCCCGCGAGCGACGAATAGCCATCGACGACCAGACCGACGCGTCCCGATGTGACATCGGCAAAAGCCTGCGCCGGGCCGCCTTTATAGGGGACCGAGAGCAGCTTGATCCCAGTCTCTTTTTCGATGAGCACGCCGGTCAGGTGGGTCAGGCGGCCGACGCCTGTGACGGCTGACGACACCTTGCCCGGGTTCTTCTTGGCGAGCGCGATCAGTTCCGGCAGCGTCGATACGCCGAGCGTCGGAGACGCGGCGATGAACATCGGAATTTCGGTCACGAAGCCGACCGGAATGAAATCCTTCGGCACGTTGATCGGGATCACGGGCGGAACGGCGTGAAGCGCCACGAAGGACGACATGACTGCCTGGTAAAGCGTGTAACCGTCCGGCTCGGCCGTCGCGACCGAGCGCGCCGCGATGCTGCCGCCGCCGCCCGGCCGGTTGACCGCGACTACCTGCTGACCCCAGAGCTGGGAAAGCCGGTCGGCCACCAACCGCAGGCCAACGTCCGGAGACGCGCCGACCGCAGCATCCTGCACGATCTGCACCGGCCGATTCGGATACCGATCCGTCTGCGCCTCAGCCTTGATCGCCGCAACCGGCAGCAGAATCGAGGCCAGCAGCGTCGCTGTTGCGATCGAACGATGCCGTAGCATGCTGCGCAAAACAGTCTTCACGGCCTTCACTCCTTGATCTGAAAACATTCGCTTGCGCGAGGCGCGAACCATGATCGCGCCCGCGATGACGTTATCGAAGCCAGCATGGCAGCCGCGATATTGTGCGTAGCGTCCGGAAATCATTCGGCCGCCACTCTACGTGGCCCTTCGGTGAGCCGCAACCGACCGGTCGCAGTATCGCACGCAATCGCTGTCGCCGGATCGGGCGCGCAGCGCCGCCATCGCCGAGTGACTGCATGCAGCATCGTCACGCTGCAGATTTTCGTATACGGCCGCCAAAGCATCCGGCAGATACTGCGACGGAATCCGCAACCAGGAGGCACAGGACTGCAATGAGCGACCGCGCCGACGACGCATCCTTTTTGAACCGTGCTTATGATGCGCGCGCGCGCACGCCATCGTTTGACCGCGAGCGCATCTATAAGGAGCGGAGCCAGGCGGCCTTCGATCGGACCGAACGGATTGCGGATATCGTCTACGATCCGGCCTCGGGATCGAAGCTGGATATCTATCCCGCGAAGCCCGGGTCGCCGCTGTTCGTGTGGTTTCACGGCGGCTATTGGCGATCGTCAACCAAAGATGCCAACGCCTTTGTCGCGCCGGGTCTTGTGGAATCCGGCGTCACTGTCGCAAGCGTCGATTACTCGCTTGCTCCGGCCGTGCGCATCGGCGAGATCGTGAGGCAGGTCCGAACCAGCGTCGCATGGCTTGTCCGGAACGCGCACGAATATGGATACGACGCCGGACGGATTCATGTCGGCGGTCATTCGGCGGGCGGACATCTGGTCGGGATGCTGCTGGCGGAAGAATGGCAGTCGAAATTCGGTCTATCCCGCGACGCAGTCCGGAGCGGACTCGCGATCAGCGGCCTGTTTGACCTCGCGCCGCTTCAGAAAACATCAGTCAACGAAGCCCTGAGGTTGAACGAGGCTGAGATCAAGGAGAACAGCCCGATCAATCTGATCCCGAAAGCTTCCGATGCGACGCTGCTGGCCACCGTCGGCGGAACGGAATCATCCGAATTCCACCGGCAGACGGACGAGTATCTGAGATCGTGGCAACGAAGCGGTCATCGCGGCACCCGGATCGATATGCCTGGCTTCCATCATTTCGATATCATCCTGGAGCTCGAGCGCCCGGGAAATGCCCTGTTCGATACGCTGCTGCGGAGCATTCGCACGAACGGCTGAGTATCTCGGCGGGACTGGTCGCTCACCCCGGAAAGCGGCGGCCGTGTTGGGCACCATCATGTCGCATTGTCCGCACCGTCATGCCGACCCGCCGCCTCGAACACTATGATCGCTCCGATCACGATCGCCGCGCCGCGCCGTTGCACCGGGCCTAGCCACTGGCCGAGGATCACCGAGGCCATCACGACACTCAGCTGCGGCTCGGCATTGCTCAACATGGTGACGCCGACCGGACTGAAATCGCGAAACGACGCAACGAAGCACAACAGCCCCATCGCGATGCCGACACCGGCGGCGAAGGTGCCGTTTCATCCAGCGGCATTCACCGGCCATGACCACGAGCGCCGACGCGATCATCGCGAAGGCCGCGCCGCCAAAGCGGTGTCGCTTTCGCCGTAGAAAGTCCGGAAGCACCAGAAAACTCGCTCTGACCGATCCTCCCTCGTCAATCCGGGGACAGTGCTGCAGGGGTCGCAGCCCTCGAAAGGACGCGACCCACAACTTTTAATTCCGATTGTATTTTATACGATTGCAATCATAGCGCGAATATTCTAACCTTTGAAAAGTTCGCTTTGCTGTCGGAGCTCCCATGCGTATCCGATTGGCGGCCAGCATCATGCTCGGCCTCGCATTCGCCCTTCCCGCCTTCGCCCAGGCCGTCACTGACAAGCCGGACAAGACGTTCAATCCCCGCGCGAACTGCGTCAGAACCAGCGACGCCGCTACAGAGCTGAGCGAGAACAGACTTCCAAGTCAGCCCAATCTATTCAGCGCAAACTATTTTCTGCCGACCGGCAGCCCGATCGAGCTGGTTCTCACGCGCGATTACAGCGAAAACGATTTTTACTTCGGAGCATTGCGCCATCGTACGGGGACTCAGACGTCGTATACCTTGCTGGGCCGCGTGAGCTCGGCTCCTTTGAGCGACCGCAATGGTCTTGTCACACGCGGCATCGCCAAACCCGGACAGACACTCATCACGTTGCGGATTCCGGATTCCACAAGTGGAAACTGGAGCCCTGTCGATGTGCTTGTCTACACCTGCAAGGGCAGCCCGGACTATATCTCGCGACTTACGGCAAGGGTCACGAATTCACATGCAAGCGCAGTCATCGCCATTGCAGTCGTCATTCTGGCTTACGTGGTCGGTGCCGCTGCACTCGCCGATACGAACAACGGGGTTGCTTGGTGGCGTCGCCTGAATCCGGTCTTTCTCACGGCCGGCAGAGACGGCAAGGGCAGCCTTTCGAATCTGCAGATCCTTTTCTTTTCCCTCATCGTGTTCGGACTGCTGACATATATCGTTGCCCGGTCCGGGTTGCTTTCCGACATGTCCAGCTCTGTCCTGATGCTGCTGGGGATTGCCGGCGTGGGATCGGCGGCGGCCAAAGTGACCGAGAGTCAGCAAAACGCTATCACACCCGAGAACGCCGCATGGCTGGACTTAAAGGGCTGGAACACGTCACCGCCTCAGCCAAATAAAGCGAGCTGGCGCGATCTGTTTACGACCGATAACAATTTCGACGTCTACCGCTATCAGAGCTTCATATTCAGTCTTGTTGTCGGCGGCGCGCTTTTGGTGGCGGGTGTGCGTGAGCTTGCGTCCTTTTCCATCCCGGATACGTTGCTTGGAATTCTCGGGCTGAGCCAGGCAGTTTACGTCACCGGTAAATTCGTCACACCGAGCGACGTTGGCGCTCTCAATTCAGCGATCTCGGCTGCGCGGGAAGCGGAAGTCACCTGTCTCGGCACGGTGGCAGCACAGGCCGAAGACTATAAGTTGAAACAGGCGTATCTCGAAAAAGAGAGAATTGCCCGCAAGATCTACGATAATGTCAAGATCCCGGCGCGCGACGATCGGTGATGGCACCCATGGCTATTGGCGATCTTCGACCAAGGATGCAATGCCTTTGTCGCCCCAGGTCTTGCGGGCCCATCATGTCGCGTCGTCCGCGCCATCATGCCGGCCCGCCGCCTCGAACAGCACGATCGCGCCGATCATGATGGCTGCGCCGAGCCACTGCACCGGTGACAGCCACTGGCCGAGAATCACCGCGGCCAGCACGATACTGAGCAGCGGCTCGGCATTGCTCAGCATGGTGGCGCGGACCGGACTGAGATAGCGAAACGACGCAAAGAAACACAACAGCCCTACCGCGATGCCGACGCCAGCGGCGACGATGCCGAGCCATCCGGCCGCATTCACCGGCCATGACCACGCGCCGAGCGCCGACGCGATCACCGCGAAGGCCGCGCCGCCCAGCGCCGTCACATACAGGTTGACCTGCGTCGAGGTCGCGTGCTGCTGCGCCCGCGCGCCGCACAGGATGGAGCCGCAGATGGTGATCGCCGCAAGCGCCGCAAGCGCGATCCCGGTCATGTCGAGCGTGTCGAATGTCGGCGCGAGCGCCAGCGCCAGACCGGCGAGCGCCGCCAGCGCCAGCAACAGCTTGCCGCCGGTCAGCCGGTCGCCGCCGCGCCAGTGCACGATCACGGCAATGACGATCGGATGCACGAAGAAAATCAGGATGGCGACGCTGACCGGGATATAGGCCACCGCCCCGATCAGCCCATAGACCATCACCGCGGAGAACGCAGCACAGGCGAGGCACCATCGCAAGGCGGTACGGCCGATCCGAAAGTCCTGCCGGAACAGGATGACCAGAAGCGCCAGCAAGGCCGCCCCGATCAGCCCGCGCGCAGCGACGACAGTCAGCACATTGGCGCCGTTATCGAGCGCAACTTTCGCCGCTGTCGGCCCGACGGCAAAGGCCACCGCCGATGTCAGCACCAGGGCGATGCCGATGCGCCTGTTTTCAGGCGCCCCGCTATTGAAAGACATACGGCGCTTTTCCCGGGAAAGCTTAATCGACAGGCGTGAATGCGGAACGTTTGTGGCAGGCGCAAACTTGACGCGCAACGGTTTCCCATGCGGGCGTTTGAACGCGTCGTCAACCGTTGTACGACACCGCGCAACAACCTCCCACAACAGAAGAGGCCGACGTCATACCCAGGGAAACCATCTGCTGCGGTTCGGCACAGACATCGAGATGCGCCGCAGACAAAAAGAATGCAGCGGGCCGAGAGACGACCCACTGCACGATTCATCGGAAACACATGATTACGGACAGAACCGGATCGGTCCGACGACCACGCGGGCGTTCGCGCGCGGCCTGATCCAGTCCCGACTATCGACCGAATTGGAATTGCGGTGCGTTCTCCAACTGGTCCCTCGTCGCACCGCGCAGCACCGCCCGCTCGGGCCGATCGTTCAACTGAGCGGTCGTGGCGGTCTGGCCGGTCATCGTGCCGGTACCGGTCGTACCCGGCGCAGGCTGCGTTGCGCGCGGCTGTGCGGTCGTCTGTCCTGGCGCAGTGGTTCCAGGTGCCGTCGCAACGTTAGCGGCGCCGACCATCTGCCATTGCAGCCTGTCGAACGGGACAGCCACATCGCGCTGTCCGATGCCGAGAAAGCCGCCGACACCGATCACCACCGCTTCAACCTGGCCTTGCTTGTTCAGCAGAACCTCGGTGATATCGCCGATCCGTTCGTTCTGTTCGTTGTAGACATTCACGCCATCCAGCTGCGATGCGCGCCACAAATCTTGCCGGTTCTGGGTAATGTATTGCATGCCTCCGGCTCCTGCCGCCGGGGCTTGCGTCGCCGCGCCCGCAGGTGACTGCGTGCCTGCCGGCGCGCCGGGTTGAGCCGCCGTTTGCGCATTCGCGGTTCCCAGCGCGAAGGCCGAGCTCAACAGAATTGCCGCTGTTGTCGTTTTGAGCATTATTCTCCCTTTCAGGTCCAAAAGTGGGGGTGGTTCCGCGCGCTGCGTGCGTGCGGTGACCTATCCCCAATGATCGGCGGCTTGCTATGTTTCGCGAATTCGAGCGCTTGTGCGCTTTCGTCGCGTCACGCGCCATCGGCTGCACATAAAGGGTCTTTGCGTGCCTGACGCACTTGGGCCGCAAATGCGGTTACGTTAACTGCGCTCTGCAGCCTGCAATGATGAAGGAAAGTAAAATGACCGTGGCACCCAAGAACACGATCTGCCTGTGGTACGACAGGGACGCCGAAGAAGCGGCGCGCTTCTATGCGTCGACGTTTCCCGACAGCAAGGTGACGGCCGTGCGCACGGCGCCGTCCGACTTTCCCGGCGGCAAGAAAGGCGACGTGCTGACGGTGGAGTTCACCGTGCTTGGTATTCCCTGCATCGGGCTCAATGGCGGGCCGGTTTTCAGGCAGAGCGAGGCATTCTCGTTCCAGGTCGCGACCGACGATCAGGCCGAAACCGATCGCTACTGGAACGCGATCGTCGGCCATGGTGGACAGGAAAGCGCCTGCGGCTGGTGCAAGGACAAGTGGGGGCTATCGTGGCAGATCACGCCGCGCGTGCTGACCGACGCAATGGCGGCGGGCGGCGATAAAGCCAGGCGCGCATTCGAGGCGATGATGACGATGACGAAGATCGACGTTGCCGCGATCGAGAAGGCGCGGCGCGGCTAAGGTCTGCGGCGTTCTTCTCGGCTTTCACGCTCCGCGCCCACACCGCGACCATGATGAGACGGACCGGTATCGCCGTCATGGTCAGAGAGCGCGACGTCATCGGTGATTTCGCGACGGGGGACGTTATCGACCTATCCTTGATCGATGCCGACAAGAAAACTCCGGGCGACCAGGCCTTCGACTTCATCGGCACCAATGTGAATTTCACCAAGGTCGCCGGCCAGTTGAGGTCAGTGTGGACGGCCGATTCCCAGATCGTACAGGCCGACGTGAATGGCGACGGAAAGGCGGATTTCGCGATCGAGATTTCCGATCCCGGTCATGCAATCACGCTCTCGGCGAGTGACTTTATCCTGTAGCGAACGGCATCCTGCAGCTTGCTATCTCAGGCGTCGCGTCCAACGCATCGCAGTTGCTCTTTTTGCCGCTCAAAAAGGAGAGGCCGCCGGGAGGGGTGACCGGCGGCCTCGTTTTTCCAACCCGTGCGGGGGAAATGGGTTGGAAAACCTTATCGCTGCAGATGCTGAATCAGTTCGAGTGGTCGCCACGGCTTGGGAAGAAAGGCAGCATCCGAAGGAAGTACGTCGGGTCTGACTCGCCCGGACGTCACAATGATTTGCAGATCAGCAAAGCGGCGCCGCGCGATCCTGGCCAGTTCCACACCGCTCATGTCGCCCGCGAGCTGAATGTCGGTGATGAGCAGGTCGATGTCCGGACCGATGCGGTCCAGCACCGCAACCGCGGCCTCCGCCGTGGCGCATTCGACCATTCGCGGCTCGTCGATCGCCGCTTCCAGTATCATGCAGACCGCCTCGCGCTGAAGCGGGTCGTCTTCCACAACCAGTGCTGTTGCCATTGTCGCCTCCGTTCTGAATCAAACCCGGAGGGCGGCAAAAGTTCTGCAAAATTTTAGGTTCCACCCGCAGCGGTTCCCGTGGAACCGCGCGCATTCCTTTCGCTAATCCGTCTTGATTCCCGCGGCCTTCACCACATCGGGCCAGCGCTTCAACTCGCTCTTGATGAACGAATCGAATTGCTGCGGGGTACCGCCGATGATGTCGGCCGCCTGCGCCTCAGTGATCGCGGCGCGCACCGATGGAACCTGCATGACCTGGTTGAAGATACCGTTCATACGCTGGACCAGCGCCGGGTCCATGCCGGCGGGACCGGCAATGCCGTGCCACACCGCGACGTCGAAACCGGGAATGGTGCTGGCGACCGGCGGCACATCCGGCAATTGCCGCATGGGCTGCTTCGCAAGGCCCGCAAGGGCGCGGATCTTGCCCTCCTTGATCTGGCCAAGCGCGGTGGACACGGTGATTACCGCGGTATCGGCTTCGCCGCGCAACAACGCCGTCAGCATTTCCGATCCGGACCGGTACACAACGTTGACCTGTTCGATCCCGGCCTGGCTGTTGAGATAGGCCATGAACAGATGCGTCCAGTTGCCCGGGCCGGCGGACGCATAATTGAACTTGCCCGGCTTCTCCTTCGCAGCCGCAATGAATTCGGCGAGCGTCTTGTAGGGGAGATCGGGGCGGATCAGCACCACTGCCGGGAGATTGGCAAGATGAACGATCGGCGTGAACGCGGTATGCGGATCGTAGGGCGCCTTGGCGCCGAGCATGTGCGACACGGCATTCGGCCCAACCTCGGCGAGCAGCAGGTTATAGCCGTCGGGCTTTTCGCGCGCGACCGCGGCAGCGGCGATGGTGCCGCCGGCGCCGGGTCTGTTCTCCACGACCAGCGGCTGGCCGTTAGCGAATTGCGAAAATCCGTTCGAGATATTTCGGGACAACGTGTCGGCCGCTCCGCCCGCGCCGACGGTAACCAAGAGTCGGACCGGCCTGTCGGGCCATTGAGCCGCAGGCTGCGCGCGCGCCTGACATGGCCAAGTTAACGCCGCACCACCCACCACGCCCAGAAAATCGCGCCGTCTCATGATGTCCCTCCCGGTTATGTTTTGCGAAGATCATATCCGGGGCAGCAGGACGTACAAGATTGGGCGTGCAGGCGCGACCGCGTTGTTGCGCTGCGGTATCGTTGGCGGCACGCGTCTTGTCAGACGCAACAGACGCAATGCATAACGTCGTGCATGACAGATCACGATATCGAACACCGCTGGGTGCATATCCAGTACAAGGAAGACGCAGGCTTCGTCGAAACCTACGGCTTTTCCGGCAATCAGGGCGCGGTCAACCTCGAGGGCCTGCTGATGATTCCAAAGGGCGTGCCCTCCTCCACGCTCCTGATCTTCATGCATCCCGCATCGACGTTGCAGCTTCTGCCGGTGCCGCAGGCTGCGGTGAAAGCCGGATGGCATGTGCTGTGCGCGGCCAGCCGCTATGCCAAGAACGACACCGCGCTTATTCTCGAGAAAGTGCTGCTCGATCTCGGTGCCTATATCCGCCACGCGAAAGAGCAATGGGGCTACAAGCGGGTCGTGATCGTTGGCTGGAGTGGCGGCGGATCGCTGGCGCTTTACTATCAGTCGCAGGCCGAGCGCCCGACCATCACCCAGACGCCGGCCGGCGATCCTGTCGGGATCGCAAACGCGGGATTGATCCCGGCCGATGCGATCGTCGTCCAGGCCGCGCATATCTCGCGCGCGACCATGCTGCGCGACATGATCGATCCGTCGGTGACCGACGAGCGCGATCCGGACAACCGCGACCGCGCACGCGACATCTACGACAAGGCCAATCCCAACCAGCCGCCCTATTCCCCCGCCTTCATCGCGGATTATCGCGCGGCGCAGCTGGCGCGCATGCGCAGGATCACAGCCTGGGTGAAGGACACCCTGGCGATACTGAAGGCGCGCAACACCGCCGAGATGGAGCGCGGCTTCGTCACCCATCGCACGCTCGCCGAGCCGCGCTTTCTTGACTCGACGCTCGATCCGAACGACCGCAAACCGAACTGGTGCTATCTCGGCAATCCGGAAACCGCGAATACAGGACCGGTCGGGCTGGCGCGGTTTTCCACGCTGCGGTCGTGGCTGTCGCAATGGTCGATCGACGACAGCAACGCCGATGGCGTCAAATGCGCCGCGCAGATCTCGGTGCCGCTGCTGGCGATCGAGAATTCGGCCGACGATGCGGTGCCGCAACCGCACACCGCTGCGATCTTCAACGCGGCCGGCAGCGCCGACAAGACCATGCATGTGATCGAGGGCGCGACGCATTATTATGCTGGCCAGCCCGACAAGCTTGCCGAGGCGCTTTCGATCACGCGGCAATGGCTGAGCGAGCGCGATCTCGCTTGATCCTGCGGCCTTTGTTCTGCGTTCAAAACACCGCGTGGTCACCGCGTTCAGCCGTGGCCTCGCCCTTGATCAGCTGCGCGTAATAGTCGAACAACGTCTCGGTTCCGGTCGAGGGGGTCGCGGCCGCGTCATAGCGACCGGTCGCCGGGTCCAGCACCAGCATCGACTCGGTCGCGTAATAGCGGCCGATGCGCGCCAACTCCGCCTTGTCGGCGAGCGCCGGGCTGATGCGGCCGAGCGTAGCAAGCATCAGCACGATCGCATCGAGCAGCGGCACGGGCACTTGGCGGAAGCGCGGCTCGCGATCGAGCAGCGCGAACAGATGTTCGCCCTGCTGCCGCGGCGTGATCGCGGGACCGGGACCGCCGATCGGCAGCACGCGGTTGTGGCGGCTTTCGTCGTCGATGCAGCCGGCGAGATATTCGCCGAGATCGTGATCACTGATCGGCTTGCAGGCGGTCAGCCTGCCGTCACCGAATACGAGATACGGCTTGCCTTGGCGCACCCGCGCCACCTGCCCCGACAGCGACTTGAAATACGCGGTGGGTCTGACGATCGAATACGTGAGGCCGGATTCGGTCAGCGCGCGCTCGAACGCGAGCTTGGCATGCTGAAAGGCAAGCTTCGGCTTCTGCACGCAGATCGCCGACAGCAGCACGAATTGCGATACGCCGGCGGCCTGCGCGGCCTTAAGGACGTTCATGTGTGCCCGATGGTCGATCGCCCAGGCATCCTTCGGCGCGCCGGTCCGCGACGCCATGCAGGACAGAATCGCATCGAAGCGCTCGGCGCGAAAGCCGTCGCGCGCGACCGATTGCGGATCGGTGACATCGCAGACGCGCCATGTGACGCGGGCGGGCAGATCGGCACGATGTTTTTCCTCGGACACCCCGTCTTCGCGCTGCCGCACCAGGCACACCACCTCGTGACCGCGTTGCAGCAGCGCGCGTAAGGTAGCGCGGCCGATGGTTCCGGTCGCACCCAGCAGCAGCACCCGTCGCGGTCGCGGCGATCGATGTTCGGCGGACGACGATGCTGGGCTGTCAGTCATGGGCGGATGGCGGGACCCGGCTTTTGTGGACGCCGATGAGAGCATAGTAACGACTGCTCCGCCAACCGGCAGCGGCCACCATCGCATTGGCCGATTTGGCTGGCGATTTCATGTTACAGCGCTGACAACATCGGAGATGCCCCGTCATGAGCGACGACAAACCGCTGCCGGCCAAAGGCGTGTACTGGATCCGCGAGCCGGATTATCCGGCGGTGCGTGCGATGTTCTCGGACGGCCACAAGATGCCGCCCGACTTCGCCGACTGGCTCCGGATGGCCACGGAAATGGAGAACGGACTGAAAGCCTACGGGCACCCGGTCATGCGCGTCATCATCGATCCGGCGACGTTTCCGGACTGGTGCGCCGCGCATGGCACGACGCCCGGCAGCGAAGGCCGAAAGCGCTTCATCGCGGCAGCGGTCACCGAACGCTATGGCGATCAGCGCTAGCTGCGCTCTCGCGCAGGTTTTGTCACTGCCGGAACATAAGATCAGCGTGGAGATCAGCCCTCAGCAGCGGGCCAGCTGAGCGTCCCAGCCCGACATTGCGACATGGGCCACGGATTCGAGTTCGGCCCGGCTCGCCCCGTCGCGGGCGAGAATCGACATTCCGAGCTGAACCGTCTGCACGAAGCGGGCCAGCGCATGGATGTCGGCACTGCGCGGAATGTCGCCATCCGACTTCGCCTGCTTCAGCCGTGACTTCAAGCGCTCGAGACCCACGGCGCGGGCGGCTCGCACAGTTTCTCCTAGCTCTGCATGACCTTCGCTGCCGACCGCGGACAGCGCCACCATGCAGCCGTGAGGAATATCCGAAACACAGCCGCCCAGCGTCGCCGCGGAATCCATCAGGAGCGCCCTGACAGCGTCACGCGCAGTTGGCGCGGCCATAAAGCCTGCCCAGAACAGCGGCTCGTAATTGTCGCGGTAATGATCCAGCGCCGCTGCGTAAAGCGCCTCCTTCGAGCCGAAGGCCGCATACAAGCTGGGTGATCCGATGCCGAGCGCCTCGGTCAGATCGGCGATCGAGGTCGCTCCGTAGCCCTTGGACCAGAACAGGCGGGTGGCCTGCCCTAAGGCCGCGTCCCGATCGAACGCGCGCGGTCGGCCGCGGCCCCGGGCGGCAACATCCACGGCAGTCTGCGTCGCGATCTTTTTCTGCATCGATCGATATATAAATCCATTGACACCGCGTCGCAACGCGGCTTATTTTTGTATCGATTAATACAAAAATATGGATGCGCGGGATGAAGGCGGGCGCGCGTCTGACGAGGTCACCCCCCAACGACAGGAAGTGCAATTGAGCAGTGAGAACACTTCAAAGCCGGGTCTCGCAATGCAGCCGGACCGGCGCACGCTTCTTGGCAGCGCTGGCGCGGCAATTCTTGCGGGCGTCGCCGCATCCGCGTTTCATCAAGACGAGGTTCAGGCACAGACCCCCTCGGCGGATTTGCTTCCGCCCGGTGCTTCCAGCCGCTACGTCTCGGCGAACGGGATCAAGCTGCATTATGTAACGATGGGCCGAGGGCCGACGCTGCTGCTGCTACACGGCTGGCCGCAAACCTGGTTCGCCTGGCACAAGGTCATGGCGAGGTTTGCCGATAACTTCACAGTCGTTGCACCGGATCTGCGGGGGACGGGCCTCAGCGAACTGACCGCCAGCGGATACGACAAAAAAACAATTGCCGAGGACCTGCGTTCGCTGATCGAGCAAATCGGCGACGGCAAAGCCAATGTCGTCGGCCACGACATGGGCGGCAAGGCCTCCTACGTCCTCGCCCACCTGTATCCGCAAGTCGTGGAACGGCTTGTGCTGGTCGATTGCCTTGTCCCGACGACCGAGAACATGGACGCCTTGCGTGGCGGCGCATGGCATTACGGATTTCACATGGCAGCGGATTTTCCGGAACTGCTGACCCGCGGCCGGGAGCGGGAGTATATTCGCGCCCAGATCAAGCAATGGTCCTGGCAAAAGGACGCGATCGATGAAGCGTCGATCAGCGAATTTGCCAGACGATATGCAGAGCCTGGGCGAATGACCGCCGGCTTCAACTATTACCGCAGTCTGCGGGACGATGTGCCGATCGTTGCGCCGCTGCGTGGCCGCAAGTTTGCGATGCCGGTCATGACGATCACCGGCGATCGCAGCGCTGGAACGAGACTGGCCGAGGCGCTGAAGGACGAGGCGCCGTCTCTCAGATCGGTTATCGCGAAAGATTGCGGCCACTTCGTCGCCGAAGAAGCCCCCGACTTCTTCGTCGAGCAGGTCCAGCGCTTCCTCGCGGACTGATCATACGCGTCGCCTCGCGACGCCTACGGCAATCCCGCCTTGTTCAGCCCCTCGACGATGCGCTGGAATTCGCGCGCATCCTTGTAGGGGAGAACCCGCTCGCGCTGCGCCAGCGAGATATCCGGATTGATCGCCAGCATGTCGGACCAGGCCGAGCGCGCCTCGTCGATTTTTCCGAGATGGCCGTAACACGCGGCCAGCAGCAGGCGGCTGGAATCGGTCGCCGGACTGCGGGCGATCCGCTCGCGTAGCAGCTTGCTGGCGGATTCGTAATCGCCCAGCGCGAAATGCGCCTGCGCCGTGAAATGCAGCGCGATCCCTGGAAAATGCGGATCGAGACGCATGGCGAAGGCGAACGATTCCAGCGCCTCGGCAGGCTGCCCGGAATAAGTCAGCCCAACCCCGGTCGCCATATGTCCCTGTGCGAAATTAGGATCGATCGCGGTCATCTGACGGAATTCGGCGAGCGCGGCATCGTGCTGGCGGCGCCACAGCAGGACGTTGCCGAGCGCCATGTGGCTGACCGGCTCCAGCGGATCGAGTTCGAGCGCACGGCGCGCCCAGCGCTCGCTCTCATTCAGAGTCTGCGCCGGATCGTCGGTCCAGCCGCTGGCATATTCCGAGATGCCGACCAGCGACAGCCCCGCATGGGCCCTCGCAAAATGTGGATCCTCCTCGATCGCCTGTCGGTGAAGCGATCGCGCCGCGACAGCGGATTCGCGGGTGGTGCGCGACATGGCTTCGCGCGCGCGCAGCCACAATTCGTAAGCCTTCAGGCTCGAGGTGCCGCGCCGCGCGATCCGCTCCTCTTCCCGCTTGGTCAGCGTCACGGAGAGCACGCCAACGATCTTCTCGACCACCTCGTCCTGGGTTTCGAAAATGTCGGTCAGATCGCGGTCGAAACGCTCGGCCCAGAGATGTCCGCCATTGGCCGCATCGATCAGCTGGGCGGTGATACGCACGCGGTTGCCCGCCTTGCGGATGCTGCCTTCAAGCACGAAGCGCACGCCGAGATCGCGGGCAATATCCTGCACCTTGACCGAGCGGCCCTTGTAGGCGAACGAGGAATTGCGGGCGATCACGAACAGCCCGGATACCTTGGACAGATCGGTGATCAGATCCTCGGTGATGCCATCGGAGAAAAATTCCTGCTCGATGTCGCTGCTCATGTTCATGAACGGCAGCACGGCAATCGACGGCTTGTCCGGGACCTGTGGCGGTCCGGCGGGCGCACGATCGGTTGCCAGTCCAAGCGGCGCGACACGAAACACGCGGACCGGCGCCGCGATATTCTTCAACACCTTCTCGCCGAGATCCTCGGGCACGATTTCGGCCCGATCCTGAATGAATTCGCGGACCGCGCGCGAAATATAAATCGTACCGGGTTCCGCAATTCCTTCGAGACGGGCGGCGACATTCACGCAATCGCCATAGATGTCGCCGTCCTCGACCACGATGTCACCGAGGTTGATGCCGATGCGGAACTCGATCCGCCGGTCCTCCGGCACGTCGGCGTTGCGATCGGCCATCCCCTGCTGGACCTCGATGGCGCAGCGCACCGCCCTGACCGGACTGGCAAACTCCACCAGGAAGCCGTCGCCGGTCATCTTGACGATGCGGCCCTGATGCTCGGCGATCTTGGGATCGAACAGCTCGCGCCGGTGCGCCTGAAAGCGCTCGATCGTGCCCTCCTCGTCCACGCCGATCAGCCGCGAATAGCCCGCGACGTCAGCAGCAAAGATTGCGGCAAGCCGGCGTTCCATATCCGTCCAGTTCCAGACCGTATCGTTTCACCGCGCTGGCCGGACGATATCCGCCGCACCCGGGACCGAGCGTGATATAAGCGGCGGCAGCGATCCCGGCCATAGCCCCCAGGCGATAGCATCAAGGCAAATTGCGTGACAGACCTGCAGCCGGACGACATCACCATGGACCGCATGACTCCGGACGATCTGGAGGCGCTGCGGCGTGCGGTCAATGCGCTCGAAAATCCGAGCCTGGCCGCGCGCCTGACCAACATGGTCGGAAAACCGATCGAACTGATCGGGTACGCGCTTCCGGCGTCTGCATCGAGCGCAATCTCGGCCGCGACCTCGAAGGCGCTCTGGGCAGGCCTGAAGGTGGCGCTGATGACCATGCGGCGCAATCCGCGGGGCGGGTCGCAACTGCTGCACCGGGCGCTGGCCAGCGCCTCCGGCGCGGCGGGCGGCGCCTTCGGGCTGGCGACGCTGCCGATCGAGCTTCCGGTCTCGACCATCATCATGCTGCGGTCGATCGCCGATATTGCGCAAAGCGAGGGCGAAGACCTGTCGGATCCGGAGGCCGCCCTGTCCTGCGTGCAGGTATTCGCATTGGGCGGACGCACCGGCTCCGACGATGCCGCCGAAAGCGGATATTTCGCGGTGCGCGGCCTGCTTGCCAAAAGCGTCACCGAGGCCGCGCGCTTTGTCGCGCAGCGCGGCGTGGTCACCGAAGGCGCGCCGATTATGGTGCGCTTTCTCACCGAGGTGGCGTCCCGCTTCGGCGTGGTGGTGTCGCAAAAAGTCGCGGCCCAGACTTTTCCGGTGATCGGCGCGCTCGGCGGCGCCGCGGTCAATTATGCCTTCCTCGAGCATTTCCAGGATGTCGCGCGCGGTCATTTCACGGTGCGGCGGCTCGAGCGCATCTACGGCAAGTCGATCATCCGCGAGGAATATAAACGCCTTGCCGAGAAGCGCTGAGCCAGACGTGGCCAGGGGCGTCAGAGCCGGGGCCGATGTCGCCGATGCTTCGGTCCCATCCGTCCAGGGTGTCTATTTCGACGGCGTCACCTCCGCCCGGCATATCGTTACCGTCACCACCACCGGATCGGGCGTCGAGATCAGCGATGGAGCCGGCGATCCGATCGCACAATGGCCCTATGCGCGGCTCGTCCATCTCAACGCGCCGGCGCAGGTCTTTCGTCTCGGGCTGCGCGACAGCGACAGGCTGCAGCGGCTCGAGATCGATAATCGCAGCGACGTCGCCCACCGGATCGACCTCGCCTGCCCAGATATCGACCGGACCAATGTCACGGCCAGCAGCGAGCGGCGGGCGGCTGTGGTCTGGAGCCTGGCCGCGATCGCCTCGCTCCTGCTTGTTGCGGTCTACGGCATGCCGCAGATCGCCAATCAGATCGGGCGGGCGCTGCCGCATCAGATCGAGCAGCATCTCGGCCGCGTCGGCGATCTGCGGTTTCGGACTGCGTTCGACGATGGGCCAAAAGAGCGGCCGTTCGAGTGCGGTGAAGGCCCCGGTGAAATCGAAGGCAAGCAGGCCTTTGACATGCTGATTGCGCGGATCGCAAAGGCCGCCGGCCTGACCCTCCCGATCCAGGCCGTGGTGGTGCGCCGCCCCGAGCCGAACGCCTTCGCGCTCGCGGGCGGCCACATCTATGTCCTGCAGGGACTGATCGACAACGCGAAGGATGTCGACGAAGTCTCAGCCATCATCGCCCACGAACTCGGACATGTCGCGAACCGCGACGGCATTCGCAGCGTGCTCCAGTCCGGCGGACTGTCGCTGATCTTCGGCATGGTCCTCGGCGATTTCGTCGGCGGCGCGGCCATCGTGGTCGCGGCCCAGACCCTCCTGAAGGCCGCCTATTCGCGTCAGCAGGAGGCGGCCGCCGACGACTTCGCAGTGCGGACGCTGCAGGAGCTCAACGCCGATCCGCGTGCGCTGGCGACGTTTCTCGATCGCGTTGCCCGCACCCCCCAGCCACGATCGATATTTCTCGGACATCCATCGGTTCCCGATCGGGTCGCACGGATCAATGCAATCGCACTGGAGCAGGAGCGTGGCGCACCGTTGATGAGCGATGCCGAATGGGACGCGTTGCGCCGAATCTGTTCTGGATATCCGAAACCACCGGGAAGCTCATGACCAATCATCGTTTACCGCCGCGCTCGTTTCCGCGCCGGTTCAATGCAACGCTCGCGGCCCTTGGTGCAGTCACGATCCTCGGCAGCGAATTCGCGCGCGCGCAGGATATACCGCCGCCGCCGGAAGTCGCAGGCGTGCCGATCCCGGACGGCCAGATCGACCGCGCAATCGGCCAGCTCGACGCGCTCGCAGCCGCGATCATGCAGAAAAGCGGGATACCGGGAATGGCGGTCGCAGTCGTGCGCGATGGCCGCACGGTTTATGCGAAGGGCTTCGGCATCCGCAAGGTGGGCGCGCCGGAGACGGTGGACGCCGACACCGTGTTCCAGATCGCGTCGCTGTCGAAGCCGGTGACGGCGACGGTGGTCGCACGTGAAGTCACAGCCGGACGCGTGGCATGGGACACGCCGGTGTCGAAGCATGTGCCGTGGTTCAGGCTGAAGGAGCCATGGGTCACCTCACACATCACGATCGGCGACCTGCTCAGTCATCGCTCGGGGTTGCCCGATCACGCCGGCGATCTGCTGGAGGATGTCGGGTTCGACCGCCGTCAGGTGCTGGAGCGTCTTCGGTTCCTACCGCTGGAGCCGTTCCGCATCAGCTATGCCTATACGAATTTCGGTTTCACCGCGGGCGCGGAAGCGGTCGCCGTCGCATCCGGCAAGGACTGGGCGACGCTGAGCGAAGATACGCTGTTCAAACCGCTGGGCATGACATCGACCAGCATGCGCTTTACCGATTTCGAAAAGCGGAGCAATCGTGCCTTCGGCCACGTGAAGACCGCCAATGGCTTTGAGGCCAGGTACCAGCGCAAGCCCGACGCCCAGGCGCCGGCCGGCGGTGTCAGTTCGTCGGTCAACGATCTGGTGCGCTGGCTGTCCATGCTGACGCAAGGCGGCATGGCCGAAGGCCGCCCTTTCATCGACAGCAAGTCATTGCTGCCGGCGATGTCGCCGCAGGCGTTCTCCTCGCGTCCCACGACCTTCACAGCGCGGCCGGGTTTCTACGGCTACGGGTTCAATGTCGGGGTGACACCCGCGGGCCGCACGAGCTTCAGCCATTCCGGCGCTTTCGCGCTGGGTGCGGGAACGAACTTCGTAATCCTGCCGTCGGAGCGCCTCGCGATCGTGGTGCTGACCAATGCTCAGCCGACCGGCGCCGCCGAAGCACTGACCGCGCAATTCATGGACCTCGTGCAGTTCGGCAAAATCGAGCGCGACTGGATGCCGGCTTACGCCCAATTGCTCGCTCCGGGCAATGCGCCGATCGGCAGTCTCCTCGGCAAGACCCGGCCCGCGAAGCCCGTACCGGCTGCCGCTCTGGCCGCATATGCCGGTACATATTCAAATGACTATTTCGGCCCGGCGCGGGTGATCGTGAGCGGCGACGCACTGATGCTGAAGCTCGGACCCAAGGACCTCGAATATCCGCTCGCACATTGGGACGGCAACGCCTTCACCTTCGCGCCGTCGAGCGAGAACGCGGCGGACGGCTCGATCTCGCTCGCGACTTTCGGTGAGGCCGCGAAGGGTCGCTTCCGCAGCCTCACCATTGAATATCTGAACGCAGAGGGGATGGGCCGTTTCAGCCGCAAGTGATCGCGCCCGCGCTCTCTAATTCCCCGGCGGCGGTGGCACGTCGTCGAGATCGGGAGAGCGCGGCCTCTGGTAATCCTGCGAATCCTCGGCACTCTCGATCTGGCGCTCCATCCGCCCCAGGCCCGGGAATATCCCCCTGACCGGCGGCGCGAGTTGCGCGGAATCGTCGACCTCGCATGACCCGCCGACGCCAGAGCGCGTCTGCTCGCATTGCTGCAAGGTGGCGATACCGCAGGTGCGGCCGCCGGAATCGTCCAGCATGCAATACTGGGCCAAGGCGGCCTGCGGGATCGCGGAGAGAAACAGTATCACGGCGAGAACGCGCATATCGGGGACACCTGCATGAACCGGGCGCACGCTATACCACATGCACCCGGTTTTCGCCTGCAAGGTGCGCGGTCGCCTTAGCGCACCGGCACGGCACGCACCGGCGGCTCGTGGCGCTCTTGCGGCGGGAGATCGCCATCGACATCGGCGCCCAGTTCGCAACCGGATGGGAACATTCGCTCCAGTACCATCAGAATGGCGATGCAGATGGCCGCCAGCCCGAGCGCGCCTACCCAGTATGGAATACCGAGCATGGTGTTGAGCACCAATTTGCCGCTGGACACGCCGAGGAACGTCTTCGACAGCGCGGGTTCCGAATAAGAATAGGCCACCGCACCGGCAATGCCGCCGATCAGGGTGACGATCGCATCGCGATAGCCGGCGCCGATCTGAGCCATCACCGTGCCCGGGCAAGCGCCCGCGAGCGCAATGCCCATCCCGAGAATGAGCCCACCCACGATATCGGCGCCGTAGAGCGTTGCCTTGGGCGACAGTTTCACGAAGCCGAAGCCGTTGAGCATGGCGAGCACCACCGCGCCGGTGGCGACCGCGGTGAGAAACACTTTCAGCATGATGAAGTTGCGCAGTTGCATCTGCCCGACAATGACGCCCGGCTCGA
>CAZXJZ010000012.1:0-48273 GCA_964641065.1 uncultured Hyphomicrobiales bacterium
GCCCGCAAAGTGTGCGGCGATCGTGGCGCGGGACATCTGATGATCGGCATGATCAACACGCTCGCCGCCGATATCGACACGCTGGAGGCCGGCTCGGTCGCCGCGATCGCGGAAAGCGTGGAGAATATCCTGGTCGCAGGGCTGTGCTCGCTGCCGGGCGCCGCTGACCCCGCGGTGTCGCAGCTCACAGCCTATCATCGCGACCAGATAAAGACCTACGTTCTGCGCCATCTGCGCGAACCGCGTTTGTCGGTCCACGCGATCGCGGCGCATCTGCGGCTGTCGCCTAGCACGATCTACCGCGCCTTTGCGAGCGAGCCGATTTCGCTCAACAGCTGGATCTGGAACCAGCGTCTCGACGGCGCCAAGCGCGACGGCCGCGACCCCGCCCTTGCCGGCCGAACCATCACCGAGATCGCGTTCGGCTGGGGCTTCAACGATGCGGCGCATTTCAGCCGCATCTTCCGCGCGCGTTTCGGATGCTCGGCGAGGGAGCTAAGGGCGGAATGCATGCGGAATGCCTGAGCCTTATCGCAACGGGGCGCCGCGCGTCTCGTCTGTCTCGCCCGAATTGTAGCGCTTGGAGAGCAACGAGGCGGCGACCACCACGATCGCGACAAAGGCAATCATGATGGTGGAGATCGCGTTGATCTCCGGTTTTACGCCGAGCCGCACCTCGGAATAGATGCGGATCGGCAGGGTGGTGGCGCCGGGACCGGTGGTGAAGCTCGCGATCACGAGATCGTCCAGCGACAGCGTGAAGGCCAGCATGAAGCCCGCGAGCACGGCCGGCATGATCAGAGGCAGCGTGATCGTCAGGAAGGTGCGGAACGGCGTGCACCCCAAATCCATCGCCGCTTCCTCCAGGCTCCAGTCAAACAACAACAGCCGCGACTGCACGATCACGGCGACGAAACACATCGTCAGCGTGGTATGCGCCAGCGTGGTGGTGAACATGCCGCGCTCGATATCGACCGCAACGAACAGCAGCAGCAGCGACAGACCGATAATCACCTCCGGCATCACCATAGGGGCATAGACCATCGCCGAGAACGGCAGCCGGCCGCGGAACCGGCCCATCCGCACCAGCGCAAGCGCGGCAAGGGTACCGAGGATCGTCGCCAGCAACGCGCTCATGAAGGCGATCCGGATGCTCACCCAGGCCGCCTGCAGGATCGCGGAATCGTCAAGCAGCGCGCGATACCAGCGCAGCGACCAGCCGCCCCAGACCGCGACCATCTTGGAGTCATTGAAGGAATAGATGATCAGGATCGCGATCGGCAGATAGAGAAACACAAGTCCGAATGCGACCGATACGACGTTGAACGGAGACGTGCGGCGCTGCATCCTCACCTCCGCTCCAGCGCGCGCAACTGCACCGCCTGATAGAACAGGATCGGCACCAGCAGGATCGCCAGAAGCGCGGTCGCCAGCGCCGACGCCGCCGGCCAGTCCTTGTTGGAGAAGAATTCGGTCCACAATGTCTGGCCGATGAACAAGGCGTCCGACCCGCCGAGCAGATCGGGAATCACGAACTCGCCGGTGATCGGGATGAAGCAGAGCAGCGAGCCAGCGATCACGCCAGGCAACGCGAGCGGCAGCGTCACCAGCCAGAACGCCTTCCAGCGCGGGCATCCGAGATCGGCGGCCGCCTCCAGCAGAGTCTCGTCCATTTTCTCGAACGAGGCATAGAGCGGCAGCACCATGAACGGCAGATAGGAATAGACGATGCCGATGAAGATCGCGGTGTCGGTGGCAAGCCAGGTCACCGGCTCTGCGATGATGCCGAGCGCGAGCAGCGCATCGTTGAACAGACCGTCGCGCTGCAGAATATTGATCCAGGCATAGATGCGGATCAGGAACGCGGTCCAGAATGGCAGGATCACAGCGATGACGAGGATCGGTTGCAGCCGGCGCGGACTGCGCGCCATGCCATAGGCGATCGGGATTCCGATCGCGAGCAGGATCAGGGTCGATATCAACGCAAAGGTCAGGCTGCGCAGATAGGACGACAGATAGAGCCAGTCGCCGAACAGCAGGCGGAAATTTTCAAAAGACAGCGCGCCGAAAAAGTCCTTGAGCCCCTGCCATCCTGCCGAGAGTTCGAAGACCGGACTGTAGGGTGGCTGCGCCAGTACGGTTTGCGACAGCGCAATGCGCAGCACGATCGCAAACGGCACCAATAGGAATACGATCAGCCAGGCGTAGGGAATGCCGATCACGGCGCGGCGGTACCAGCGATCGAATGTTACAGGCGCGGCCATTCGTCAGTCCTTCAACAACACGGCGGCGTCCGGCGCAAAGGTAAGCCAGGCCTCGTCGCCACGATGCAGCAGGCTCGATGCGCGGCGGTCCCGGTTCGCGACCGAGGCCTTCACGATTTGGCCGTGCTGATCGCGGATCTTGTAGACTGAAAGATCGCCAAGATAGGCAATGTCGACGACGTGACCGTGCAGCATGTTCGTTGCGCCCGCGGCGGGCTCGCGCGACAACTCGATCTTCTCCGGCCGGATGGCGACCGAGGCAGTCGTGCCGTCGTCGAAACCGTCCTTTCGCGTCACGATGAGCCGGCCGGCCTTGGTATCGATCGCGACAAGGTCGCCACGATGGCTCGAGATCGGACCCTCGAACAGGTTCACCTCGCCGATGAACTCGGCAACCCAACGAGTCTTCGGGTCCTCATAGATTTCGGCCGGGGTTCCGACCTGGACCAGCCTGCCCTCATGCATGACGCCGAGACGGCCGGCCATGGTCATCGCCTCTTCCTGGTCATGGGTGACGATGATGAAGGTGAGGCCCAGGCGCTGCTGCAGCGCCATCAATTCGAACTGGGTCTCGTCGCGCAATTTCTTGTCCAGCGCACCGAGCGGCTCGTCGAGCAGGAACACCTTGGGCGATTTCGCGAGCGCTCGCGCGAGCGCCACCCGCTGGCGCTGGCCGCCGGACAATTGATGCGGCTTGCGATGGCCGAACTGCTCGAGCTTCACCAGCGCCAGCATCTCGGCGACGCGCTTGTCGATCGCGGACTTCGTCCAGCCTTCCTGTCGCAGCCCGAAGGCGACATTGCCGGCAACGCTGAGATGGGGGAACAGTGCATAGCTCTGGAACATCATGTTCACCGGCCGCTCATAAGGCGGCACGCCGACGATGTCCTGGCCGTCGAGACGCACCTCGCCCGCGTCCGGCGTCTCGAACCCGGCCAGCATGCGCAGCAGCGTTGTCTTGCCGCAGCCCGACGGTCCCAGTAGCGCGAAGAATTCCCCCTTAGCGATATCGAGTGACACGTCGTTCACGGCCGTAAAGGAGCCGAAGCGCTTGGTCACGCCGGAAAAGCGGACCATTGGCGTTGTCAATTGTGGCCGGTCCGGAGCAATGGCCGGGTGATCGGGCATGATGAATTCCGAGAGGAGAAAGGACGATTCCGTTCCGCCTCGGAAGCTAGTCGGCTTGAGCGCGACGCTCAAGCCGCTGCGGCGAGAAGGTCGCCGCGCGCCGCTCCAGACCGATCGCCGCGCAGGCTTAGCCCAGCCAGGCCGGCTCCGGCGCGGCCTCGACCGTCTCGATGTTGCCGGCAATCTTGCGCGGCGCCGGACCGTAATAGTCGCCGATCCGCACCATCTCGCGCGGCTTGACCCGGATCGCAACGATGCGTTCGAAAATGGTCTTGGCCGAGACCGGCTTGCAGAGGAACTCGTTGACCCCCAGCCGCACCGCCTCGATGACCTTTTCCCGCTCGACCTGGCCGGTCAGCATGATGACGGGGATCGCGGGCACCGGGAATGTCAGCGGGGAACGGACGATGCGCATGAATTCCGCACCGTTGATGTCGGGCATGTCCCAATCGAGAATGACGACGTCGGGATTGAGCGTGATGATCGCTTCGAGCCCGCTCACCCCATCCTGCGCATCGTAATAGGTTCTGATCCCGTTCGCCTGCAGAAGGCTGCGGATCACCTTGCGCATATAATAATCGTCGTCGACGACCAGGACGCGCGTCGACCGAACGAGTTCCTGGATGCCTTTCGCAGAATAAGACTTCACGCGCTCACCGTGTCTCTATCGATTTTGATTTTTTTGAATTGAGCATTGTCGGGTTTCGGTGCCCTGAAACATGCGCCGACAATTTGAATCGATTAACCGACAAGCGGAACCGTCCGTCACCGCCGCGTCAGTGTTCGATCAACGGCTTCTCGCCAGCCCTGCCATTTTCGCTCGCGGACGGAACGCCCCATCTGCGGTTCAAACCGCCGGTCCCGGCGCCAGGCGGCCGCGAAGCCATCAAAATCGGGACAGATTCCGGTCGCCAGGCCGGCGAGATAGGCGGCGCCCAGCGCGGTTGTCTCCATGATCTGCGGGCGGTCGACCGGCGCGTTCAGGATGTCGGCGAGAAATTGCATGGCTGTGTTGCTGGCGCTCATGCCGCCATCGACGCGCAGCACCGTGCCGGCGGCGGCCGGCCAGTCGGCATGCATGGCCTCGATCAGGTCGCGGGTCTGGTAGCCGACCGCCTCGAGCGCCGCGCGCGCGAACTCGGCCGCACCGGAATTGCGGGTCAGACCGAACATGGCACCGCGCGCCTGGGCGTCCCAATAGGGCGCCCCGAGCCCAACAAAGGCCGGCACCAGATAGACTTGCTCCGCCGGATCGCTGCGCGCCGCCAGCGCATCGGTGTCCGACGACGCCGCAATCAGTTTCAGCCCGTCGCGCAGCCATTGCACGGCAGCGCCTGCGACGAAGATGGCGCCTTCCAGCGCATAGGTGCGCTTTCCGCCGATCTGATAGGCGATCGTGGTCAGCAGCCGGTTGTGCGAGGCGACTGCGCGGCCGCCGGTATTGAGCAGCGCGAAACAGCCGGTCCCGTAAGTCGATTTCATCATGCCGGGCGTGAAACAGGCCTGTCCGATGGTCGCGGCCTGCTGGTCGCCGGCAACGCCGCAGATCGGGATCGCGCCGCCCAAGATTGCGGTCGTGCCGTAATGTCCGGTGCAGTCCATCACATCCGGCAGCAGCGCCAGCGGAATGCCGAACAGGTCTGCCAGCTCGGCGTCCCACTGGCCGGTATGGATGTCGAACAGCAGCGTACGCGCGGCGTTCGTCGCGTCGGTTGCGTGCACGCGCCCGCTGGTCAGCCGGTAGACCAGATAGCTGTCGACGGTGCCAAAGGCGAGTTGGCCCGCTTCCGCCGCCTCGCGTGCACCGGAAACGCTATCGAGCAGCCACGCGATCTTGGTCGCGGAAAAATACGGGTCGAGCACAAGCCCGGTCCTGGCCGCAATCGCCGCTTCATGTCCTGCTGCACGCAGCGCCGCGCAGATGTTCTCGGTGCGGCGGTCCTGCCAGACGATGGCGTTGTGGATCGGCTTGCCGGTGGCGCGATCCCAGATCAGCGTGGTCTCGCGCTGGTTGGTGATCCCGATTGCGGCGATGTCGCCTGCGGTGAGGCCAGCCCGGCCGACCGCATCCGCCACCGTGGCGGTGACGCTCCGCCAGATGTCCTCCGGATCGTGCTCGACCTGACCCGGCGCGGGATAGATCTGGCGGAATTCCTGCTGCGCCATCGCCAGCGGCCGTAGCGTATCGTCGAAGACAATGGCCCGCGTCGAGGTGGTGCCCTGGTCGATTGCGAGAACGGCCATGTCAGGTCACCATGTCAGGTCACGAGTCGCAGCGCCGGCAATGGCGACATGAAACGCTGCAAGGCTGCTCGCTCGATATCCGAAACCCGCAATCCAAGTTTGCTCCGGCGCCACAAGACGTCATCGGCGTCGACCGCAAATTCCTTCGTCATCAGATAGCGGACTTCGGCTTCGGTGAGATCGGCACCGAAGCTCATGCCAAGATCGGCATAGCTTCCGGCCGTGCCCAGAATATCTCCGATCCGGGTGCCGTAAGCGCGCACCAGACGCAGGGCATGCTGCTCCTGCAAAAACGGCCAGGTGCGGAGCGCCTGCGCAACCTGCGTCTCCACGCCGTTATACGGAAAGTCGCCGCCGGGCAGCGGTGCGCCTGCCGTCCATGGCCGGCTCGGCGCGAACACATCGGCCATCTTTTTCAGCGCGGCTTCCGCAAGCCTGCGATAGGTCGTGATCTTGCCGCCATAAACGGTGAGCAGCGGCGCATTCCCGAAGCTTTTGTCGAAGGCGAGATGATAGTCGCGCGTGACCTCTTCCGGCTTTTTCGATCCGTCATCGTAGAGCGAGCGCACGCCGGCGAAAGCCCAGACGATATCGTCCGGCGTGACGGGCTGCCGGAAATAGCGCGACGCGGTCTCGCAGAGATAGGCGATCTCCGCACCTGACGGAGCAACCCCGGCTGGATCGCCTTGGAAATTCTCGTCGGTTGTGCCGATCAGCGTGTAGTCGCGCTCATACGGCAGCGCGAACACGACGCGACGATCCGGATTCTGGAAGATGTAGCCGGTATCGTGATCGAACAGCTTCGGCACCACGATATGGCTGCCCTTGACCAGACGGACGCGCGCAGGCCCGGCTACACGGATGACGGTTTCCGCCACCAGTCCGGCCCAGGGGCCAGCGGCGTTCACCAACGCCCGTGCCGTCACCACGTCACGGCGCCCTCGGGCATTTAGGATCAGCCGCCATTCCTCGCCCCTTTCGGCACGCACGCATTTTGTTCGGGTGCGGATGCTGGCGCCGCGTTCGGCGGCATCAAGCGCGTTGAGAACCACGAGACGGGAATCGTCGACCCAGCAATCGGAATACAGAAAGCCGTATTGGTAGGCCCGCTTCAGCGGAGTGCCGATCACATTGTGGATGAGATCGACGGTGCGGGTCGGCGGCAGGATTTTGCGGCCGCCGAGATGGTCGTAGAGGAAGAGGCCAAGCCGCAGCAGCAGCGGCGAGCGCATCTCCGACTGCGGCGGCAGGAGAAACCGCAGCGGCCGGATGATATGCGGCGCGTTGCGGAGCAGGACTTCGCGCTCTTTCAGTGCCTCGCGCACCAGCAAAAACTTGCCGTGTTCGAGATAGCGCAGTCCGCCATGGACCAGCTTGGTCGAGGCCGACGAGGTTCCGGAGGCCAGGTCGGCCTGCTCGACCAGCAGCACCCGCAAGCCCCGGCCTGCGGCATCGCGGGCGATCCCCGCCCCGTTGACGCCGCCCCCAATGATGGCGAGGTCGAAATCGGCCATCGCTCGTCGTTCCCTCCGGCAGCACCAGTCCGTTGCGGCGGCCAGCCACCGACTCTAGCGGAGTTCGGATGCCGGGCACTAGCGGCGGGCTCGCAAAATGGCCTTAAATCCCTATATAAATGAACAGCCTGCTTCCCCCGGCAGGCGTCGTGACGGATTTTCAATGCCTGCCCCCCGCCTGCTTGTCATCGAGGGAAATACCGCCGACGGACGTAGCCTTCTGAAGGCCGCCGGCGGCGCCGCGCCGAGCGAGGGCTATGCGGAACTGCTGCGCGAGTTCCTGCCGCGGGCGACGGTGGATATCTGCTATCCGGCCGATCCGGGCGCCAATCTCCCCGACAGCGGCGGTCTTGAATCGTATGACGGCGTGGTGATTACGGGCTCCGCTCTGCACGTCTATGACCGCGGCCCCCATATCGATCCGCAGATCGAACTGGCGCGGGCGGTGTTCGATTCCTCAACACCATTATTCGGAAGCTGCTGGGGCCTTCAGATCATCACGACGGCGGCGGGCGGCAGCGTGCGCCGCAACCCGAAGGGCCGCGAGATCGGCTTCGGCCGCCGCATCCGCCTCACCGCCTCCGGGCGCGGTCATCCGGTCTTTGCCGGCAAGGATGAGGTGTTCGACGCGGTGACGATCCATCTCGACGAGGTGGAGACCCTCGCCCCAAACATGCAGGTTCTGGCGCTGAACGCCTTCTCCGCCGTGCAGGCGGCCGAGGTGAAGGTCAATGGCTGCACCGCCTGGGGCGTGCAATATCATCCGGAATATTCGCTGGCCGACATCGCCGCAAGCTTCCGGCGTCACGGCAAGCGGTTGATCGAGGAACGTTTCTTCAACAACGATGACGAGTTGCACGACTACGCGGAAACCGTAGCCGTGCTGCACGACACGCCGAACGACAAGCCGCGCGCCTGGCGACTCGGCCTCGACTCGACCGTGCTCGACAAGAATTTCCGGACCCGCGAAGTGCGCAACTGGATCCACCATCAGGTGCTGCCGACCCGCAGCCAGCGCGGCCGGGAGTAGCGCTTGGACTTTCGGGACCGTCATGTGGTTGTCACCGGCGGGACCGGCGCACTCGGAACAGCGGTGACCGCCGCCCTGCTCGATCGCGGCGCGATCTGCCACATCCCGATCCACGGCAGCGACGACGCGCACGGTTTTGCCCATGCCACCCATGAGCGCGTGCGGCTCTATCCATCCGTCGACCTGTCCGATCAGGTCCAGACCGATTTGTTTTATGCCAAAGTCGGCACCCTGTGGGCATCGATCCATCTCGCCGGCGGCTTCGCCGCGAAGCGGCTCAAGGACAGCGGCAAAACTGATCTGATGGCCCAGCTCGACATCAATATCGTGAGCTGCTTCCTGTGTTGCCGCGCCGCCCTGACGGCGTTTGGCGCGGACGGCGGCCGGATCGTGAACGTCGCCGCGCGTCCGGCGCTGGAGCCGCGGACCGGCGCCGGCATGACTGCCTATACAATCGCCAAATCCGGTGTGGCAGCGCTCACCATGGCGCTGGCGGAAGAAGTCGCCAAGGACGGGGTTCTCGTAAATGCGGTCGCCCCCTCGATCATGGATACTCCCGCTAATCGCAAAGCGATGCCGAAAGCCGATCATGCCCTTTGGCCCAAAGTCGAACAGGTGGCAGCGACGATCCTGTTTCTTGCGTCCCCTGAAAATACTGTCACGCGAGGCGGCATCGTTCCGGTCTATGGACGCTCGTAACCGCCGTGCGGAGGAGTATGATCCGCCGCGCAATTCACGGCCTGATACCGCGGAATGGCCGCGGCCCTGAGTAAAATCCCTGGAGAAGAGTGTATGAACGTGTCGGCCCTGGTTTCGCGCACCGCAATGGTGTCTTGCTTGTCCGCGGTGGTTGCGATGAATGTCGCGCTCGCACAACCGGCGCAGAAGCCGTTCGAGCCGACGGTCGGCCAGGACGGCAAGGACGTGATTTGGGTGCCGACGCCACAGGCGCTGGTCGACAAGATGCTCGACATGGCCAAGGTGACGGCGGCCGACAATCTCGTCGATCTCGGCTCCGGCGACGGCCGCACCGTGATCACCGCGGCAAAGCGCGGGGCCACCGCCCGCGGCATCGAGTTCAACCCGAAGATGGTCGAGCTGTCGAAATACAATGCCGAGCAGGAAGGCGTGGCCGGCAAGGCGACATTCGAGAATGCGGACATCTTCAAGTCCGATTTTTCCAAGGCCGACGTGGTCACGATGTTCCTGCTCACCAGCCTGAACGCCAAGCTGCGGCCGACCATCCTCGACATGAAGCCGGGCACGCGCGTCGTCTCGAACACCTTCGACATGGGCGACTGGAAGGCCGATGAAGAGGCGGTCGTGACCGAGGGCTGTACATCCTATTGTAAGGCCTATTTCTGGATCGTGCCGGCCAAGGTCGATGGCGCATGGGCGACGGAAAAGGGCGAACTGACGCTGAAGCAGACCTACCAGAATTTCACCGGCACGCTGAAGAACGGCAATGTCATCACCCCGATCACGGAAGGAAAGCTGAAGGGCAACGACATCACCTTCACCGCGGGCGGCACCGAATATACCGGCAAGGTCAACGGCTCGACGATCGAGGGCACCACCAAGTCCGGCGACAAATGGCAAGCCAAGCGCGGCGCCTGATCGCCACGGAGAATAGACACATGACGTTCATGACTTACGCGGCGCGGATTGCGGCGCTTTCATCATTTTCGGTCGCACTGACGCTGCAGATTGCGATCGCGCAGCCGGCCGAGGCGGACAAGCCGTTCGAGCCGACCGTCGGGCAACAGGGCAAGGATGTCGTGTGGGTCCCCACCCCGCAAGCCCTGGTCGACAAGATGCTCGACATGGCCAAGCTCACGCCCAACGACATCCATTACGATCTCGGTTCGGGTGACGGTCGCACCGTGATCACTGCGGCGAAGCGCGGCGCCACTGCGTTCGGCGTGGAATACAATCCGAAGATGGTCGAACTGTCGCGCGCCAATGCCGAGAAGGAGGGCGTGACCGGCAAGGCCACGTTCGTCCAGGGCGACATCTTCCAGACCGACTTTTCAAAGGCGACCGTCATCACGCTGTTCCTGCTGCCGGACCTGAACGAGCGGCTGCGCCCAACTATCCTCGACATGAAGCCGGGCACGCGCGTGGTCTCGAATTCGTTTTCGATGGGCAATTGGCAGCCGGACGAACGCGCCGAAGTCACCGAAGACTGCAGGGGCTATTGCCGTGCATTGCTATGGATCGTGCCGGCCAAGGTCGACGGCGACTGGACGATTGAACGCGGCACCAGTTCGAGCGCGCTTGCGCTCAAGCAGGAATTTCAGAAAGTCAGCGGCACGATTTCGAACGGCAATGTCATCACGCCGGTTACCGACGGCAAGCTGAACGGCGACCAGATCGCCTTCACAACCGCCGGCGTCGAATATACCGGCAAGGTCGACGGCGACACCATCGCCGGCACGACCAAGTCCGGCGAGACTTGGCAGGCGAAACGCGGCGCTCCGGCCGTCACCGCACAGGCTCCGCAGCCAGCAGCCCCGCGAGCCGCCGCTCCCGAAGCTCCAGCTCCTCAGGCAGCGCCGGACACGCCGGCTGCGAAAGCCGCCCAGGCCCCCGCGGCCAAAGGCGAGCAGCCGCCCTTCGTTCCGGAGGTCAGCCAGGACGGCAAGGACGTCGTCTGGTGGCCGACTGCCAATACGCTCGTCAACAAGATGCTGGACCTGGCCGAGCTAACGCCCAAGGACAAGCTGATCGATCTCGGCTCGGGCGATGGCCGCACCGTGATCACGGCGGCGCAGCGTGGATCCACCGCGCTCGGGATTGAGTACAATCCGAAGATGGTCGAACTGTCGCGCTTCAATGCCAAGAAGGCCGGCGTCAGCGAAAAGGCCACCTTCCGCCGCGGCGATATCTTCAAGACCAACTTCCAGAATGCCGACGTGCTGACGCTGTTCCTGCTGCCGGAGCTGAACGAAAGGCTTCGCCCCACCATCCTGCGGATGAGGCCGGGAACGCGGGTCGTCTCGAACTCCTTCGAGATGGGCGACTGGGAGCCGGACCAGGTTGCGGAAGTCGAAAACGACTGCCAGACCTATTGCAAGGCGCTGCTGTGGATCGTGCCGGCTCGGATCGAGGGCCGTTGGCGCATGGGACGCAACACCATCACGATCAAGCAGAAATACCAGACCTTCACCGGCACCATGCGGCGCGGCAGAACGGCTACGCCGATCACCGACGGCAAGCTGAATGGCAATGAGATCACGTTCACAGCAGGCGGAACCGAATATCGCGGCAAGGTGGACGGTCGCAGGATCGAAGGCGTGACCGCAACCGGTCAAAAATGGAACGCGAGACGCGCGTGAGCGCGATTCGACAATCCATGGCGCGAAGCATGCGGCTGGCGACGGCCGCATGCCTTGCGATCTGCCTTTCGCAACCGGCGGCACTTGCGCAAACGGCACAGCGGCCGGCCAAACCTCTGGTCGGGCAGCCGGGCAAGGATGCGATCTGGGTGCCGACACCGAGCGCCTTGATCGAGATGATGCTCGATCTCGCCAAGGTCACCGCAGCGGACCGCGTGGTGGATCTCGGTTCCGGCGACGGGCGGGCGGTGATTGCCGCCGCCAAACGCGGCGCCAACGCGCGCGGCATCGAATTCGACGCAAACCTCGTTGCGGTCGCAACCGCGAATGCGGCCAAGGAGGGCGTCAGCGACAAGGCGACATTCGAACGCGCCGACATGTTCGCCACCGATTTTTCGAACGCCACGGTGGTGGTGCTGTTCCTCCTCCCCGATCTCAATATCAAACTGCGTCCGTCCATCCTCAACATGAAGCCCGGAACCCGCGTGGTCTCCAACACGTTCGAGATGGGCGGATGGATGCCTGACCAGGTCGAGTCGCTGCGTGAGGAATGCGATTTCTTCTTCTGCAAGGCGCTGTTGTGGATAGTACCGGCGAAGGTCGATGGCGACTGGACCATCGAGACAAACGGCAATGCCGGCAAACTATCGCTCAAACAGCAGTTCCAGACCTTCTCCGGCACGATCACGAACGGGGACGCGATCGTGCCGTTCACCGACGGACGGCTGGTGGCGGACGAACTGACATTCACTGCGGGCGGCGTCTCCTATTCCGGCAAAGTCCGCGGCAATCTCATTGAAGGCACCACCAAGTCCGGTACAACATGGCAAGCGAAGCGCGGCAGCTGACCGCAGCGAAGGAGAGTATAATGCAGGCGTTCAGACATTCCGTGCGGGTGATGACGGGCTCCTGCGTTTCGGCTGTAGTGGCGCTCAATTGCGCAATCGCGCAGCCCGCTCCCGCGTTCGAGCCGAAAGTCGGACAGCGCGGCAAGGACGTGGTCTGGGTGCCGACCAATCAGAACCTCGTCGACAAGATGCTCGACATGGCCAAGGTCACCGCGGACGATTACGTGATCGACCTCGGCTCAGGCGACGGCCGCACCGTGATCACCGCGGCCAAGCGCGGCGCCACGGCGAAGGGCATCGAATACAATCCGGACATGGTCGCCTTGTCGAAGCAGAATGCCGAGAAGGAAGGTGTGAGCGCCAAGGCCACTTTCGAGAAGGCCGATATTTTCGAGAGCGATTTTTCCAAGGCGACCGTCATCACGATGTTCCTGCTGCCCTCGCTCAACGTCAAGCTGCGTCCCAAATTGCTGGACATGAAGCCCGGTACCCGGCTGGTCTCAAACTCCTTCGACATGGGCGACTGGCGAGCGGACCAGACGGTGTCGCTAAACGGCGGCGAGGTCTGCACCTCGCACTGCACCGCCTATTTCTGGCTGGTGCCGGCCAAGGTTCAGGGCAGCTGGAAGACGCCGGAGGGTGAGCTGACGCTCGAGCAGACCTATCAGGACGTCAAGGGCACGCTGAAGAACGGCAACGTCATCACGCCGGTGACGGAAGGCAAGCTGACCGGCGACCAGATCGCATTCACCGCCGGCGGCACGCGCTATACCGGCACGGTGACCGAAAAGGAGATCAACGGCAAGGCCAATAGCGGCGGCAAGGAGACAGACTGGACGGCGACGCGGTAGACGCGGCGCGCGTTCAGGCCTTGAGCCGATAGCCGGTGCGGAAAATCCACCATACCGCAACGAGGCAGCCGACCAGAAATGCCAGCGTCATGCCGAGGCTGACGCTGACATTGACATCGGAGACTTCGAAGAAGCTCCAGCGGAAGCCCGAAATCAGATACACAACCGGGTTGAAAAGGCTCACGGTCTGCCAGAATGGCGGCAGCACATCGATCGAGTAGAAGCTGCCGCCCAGAAAGGTGAGCGGCGTGATGATCAAGAGCGGCACCACCTGGAGCTTCTCAAAGCCATCAGCCCAGATGCCGATGATGAAGCCGAGCAAACTGAAGGTCACGGCCGTCAATACCAGGAACGACACCATCCAGACCGGATGGGCGATCTTCAGCGGCACAAAGAAACCCGCAGTTACCAGCACGATGGCGCCGAGGATGATCGACTTGGTCGCCGCCGCACCGACATAGCCGATCACGATCTCGATGAACGACACCGGCGCCGACAGGATTTCATAGATCGTGCCGACAAAGCGCGGAAAGTAGATGCCGAACGACGCATTCATCACGCTCTGCGTGAGCAGCATCATCATCACGAGGCCGGGCACGATGAAGGCGCCGTAGTCGACGCCATTGACCTCCTGGATGCGCGAGCCGATGGCGGCGCCGAACACCACGAAATAGAGCGAAGTCGAGATCACCGGCGAGAGGATGCTCCCCATCGGCGTACGCCAGGTGCGCGCCATCTCGAATCTGTAGATCGCAAGAATCGCCCGCCAGTTCATTTGCGCTCCACCAGTCCGACGAAAATATCCTCCAGCGAGGATTGCTCGGTCTGCAGATCCCGAAAACGGATATTCGCGGCGTTGAGGTCGGACAAAAGCGCGGTGATGCCGGTGCGCTCGCCCTTGGTGTCGTAGGCATAGACCAGCTCGGTTCCGTCGTTCACCAGGGCAAGCCCATATTTCGCAAGCGGCTCCGGCACCGCATCGAGCGGCTTGTGCAACTGAACGGTGAGTTTCTTCTTGCCAAGCTTGCGCATCAGTTCGGCCTTGTCCTCGACCAGCACGATCTCGCCTTTCGAGATCACGCCGACGCGGTCGGCCATGTCTTCGGCTTCCTCGATATAGTGGGTGGTGAGAATGATAGTGACGCCGGAAGCCCGCAACTCGCGCACGACCTGCCACATGTCCTTGCGCAGCGCGACATCGACGCCGGCGGTCGGCTCGTCGAGGAACAGGATGCGCGGCTCGTGCGACAGCGCCTTTGCGATCATGACACGGCGCTTCATGCCGCCAGACAGGGTCAGGATCTTGGAATCCTTCTTGTCCCACAGCGACAGCGACATGAGGATTTTTTCGATATAGGCCGGGTCCTTCGGCTTGCCGAACAGGCCGCGGCTGAAGCTGACGGTGGCCCATACCGTCTCGAACGAGTCGGTGTGCAATTCCTGCGGCACCAGCCCGATCATCGCGCGCGCGGGTCGGAAATCCTCGACAATGTCATGGCCGCCGACGGTCACCTTGCCAGTGCTGGCATTAATCAGGCCACAGACGATGCCGATCAGCGTGGTCTTGCCAGCGCCGTTGGGACCGAGCAGCGCAAAAATCTCGCCGGCGCGGATATCCAGCGAAACGCTCTTCAGCGCCTGAAAGCCGGTTGCGTAGGTCTTGGACAGATTCTGGATCGAGATGACAGAAGACATGTATGTGGGCCTTGCAGCGGCGATGTAGTGGTTTCTCGCCAGAACGGAAGAGCAATCCCGGTTCGGCCAAGAATTGAACGAAAAACCCACGATGCGGGACACTTTCTTCGCCTGCGACATAGTCTTGGCAGGCCCGGGCGGTCAATCCGTGGTAATTCGATTCCAACGAAACGTCACAACAAGACCACAGAAGGAGGAACCCCGTGCATCAACGTGCCTTATCTTTGGCATTCGCCGCAGTGATTGCTTGTGCGGTAGCGCCATATGCCGTCGCGCAGACTTATCCGTCGCAACCGATCAGGATTATCGTGCCGACGCCGCCAGGTGGCGTCGCCGATATCGTCGGCCGTGCTTTCGCGCAGAAACTGAATGAGGCCGGCAAGACCGCCGTGGTCGAGAACAAGACCGGGGCCGGCGGCGCAATCGCAGCCGACTTCGTCGCCAAGTCGCCGCCGGACGGATACACGGTCTATGTCGGCTTCCACGCCACGAACGCGATCCTCCCACACCTGCAGAAGCTGAACTACGACCCGGAAACGGACCTGGTGCCGGTCACGATCGCGGCAAAGACTGCGAACGTGCTGGTCGTCAATCCTTCGGTGCCGGCCAAGACGCTGAAGGAACTGATCGCCTATGCCAAGGCCAATCCCGGCAAGCTGACCTTCGCCTCGCAGGGCAATGGCAGCACCGGGCACATCGTTGGAGAGCAGTTCAAGTCGGCGGCCGGCATCGACATCAACCATGTGCCCTATCGTGGCGGTGCACCGGCCCAGCAGGACCTGATCGCCGGTCATGTCACCATGCTGTTCGACGTGCTGACGATCGCCGTGCCGCAGATCCAGGGCGAGAAGGTTCGCGCGCTCGCGATCGCCGATTCAAGCCGGGCGAAGTCGCTGCCCGACGTGCCGACGGTCGCCGAGGCGGGCCTGCCCGAGCTCGAAAGCGGTCCGTGGTTCGGCTTCTTCGTGCCGGCCAAGACACCGCAGCCGATCATCGACTGGCTTTACGCGGAGGCCAAGAAAGCTTTCAACGCGCCGGACGTGCAGGCGCAATTCGACAAGCAGAACCTGACCGCGGTGCTGGCCACCCCGGAACAGACCCGCGCCTTCGTCGCCGGCGAGTACAAGCGCTGGGGCGACGTGATCAAGAAGGCCAATATTACGCTGAACTGATCCGGCCGAATGACAGAACGGCCCGCATCGCTGCGGGCCGTTTTTCTTTTTGGGAGCGCATTCCGCCGATCACTCCAACAGCCGCGCCAGATCCTTCGCGCCGTCGGCCTGGCTTCTGTTGTCCATCACCGCATTGGTTTCGGCGATCAGCTTTTCGACCACCTTGGTCCGGATGGCGATCGGATTGCGCTCATAGCCAAGTCGCTGAAAGAAGTTCGAGGTCGGCACCTGCGCACGCATCTCCGGTGTCAGCGACAGCATGTCGAAACCGTTGCCGTCGCCGGTGAGATTCATCATCTCGAGCTCAGCAGCCGTCAGCGTCCGGTCGATCCCCTTGATCTTCGCAAAGCGGACCGAATCGAGCAGCTTCTGCGTCTGCAGCAGCGGCCCGATATCGATGTCCAGGTTGAGCGCGTGGAGCGCCAAGCCCTTCTGGGTGCGGGCCAGTTTGACGTGATCGCTCCACCGCTCCGGCACGGTCTTGCTGAACGCCACCTTCCGCTTCAGGATTTCGATCTTGCGCTCCAGCGTCTTGCGCCGCTCCCCGGATAATTCGGCGGCGCGCGCCTGCAGCACCTTCACGAACCGGTCGCCCTTTCCGGCTAGCAGGCTGGTGGTGTTGGCGGTCAGTAGCTGGTTATAGCCAAGTGCGGTTGAGATCGCCCGCGCGTCCGGCTTGTTGAAAATAAGCCCGGCCTGAGCGTCGTAGCGGCCGTTGCCGCCGGTCTCGAAGCTATAAATGCGAACAATCTGCTCGCGGGTAATGCCGGCCTCGGACGCGGTTTTCACGTAAGCGCGCTTGAAGTCGATCTCCTTGGCCTGTTCGGGCGCGAAATCGAAATGCTCCTTGGCGCTGCGCAGGAAGTCCGCCACCACCGGAAGCTCGGGCTTGTCGTCGGGCTGATCCTCCTGCCGTACGGACGGATCGCGCGGACAGGCCGGGCCGGAATAAAGCGGCGGCTGTTCGAGTACATAATCGGAGAGCGTCACCGGCTGGCCGGCACGCCGCTTGGCCATGCGTGCCTGACGCAATTCGCCGACGCGCGACCAGTACGGCACGGCGACGGCTTCATGCTTCGCACGCGCCGCCAAGCATTCCTTGTGCTTCCTATGATACTCCGCCATCGCCGCGTCGGGCGATGGCTTGGCGGAAGACGGCTGGGCAGAAGATGGCTTGGCAGACTTGTCCTGCGCCATCGCGCCGTGGACCGAGAATACTGCGATTGCGAATCCGATAGCCAGATGGCGCATGCAGGCCCTTGTCTCTCGTCAGGAATAGAGTTTGGCGTTCTGCTCCCGCAACACGTTCTTCTGCACCTTGCCCATGGTGTTGCGCGGCAGGTCATCGACGAAAATCACGCGCTTCGGCAGCTTGAACTTGGCCAGCCGCCCCTCGAGATTCGCAATGACGGCCTTCTCGTCCGCAATTGAGTCCTTTTTCAGGACCACGATCGCGGTCACTCCCTCGCCGAAATCCGGATGCGGGCAGCCGATCACGGCCGATTCGACCACACCAGGCAATGCGTCGATCTCGCTCTCGACCTCTTTCGGATAGACGTTGAAACCGCCGGTGATGATCAGGTCCTTGGCGCGTCCGACGATATGCACATAGCCGCGCTCGTCGATCTTGCCGACGTCGCCGGTGATGAAGAAGCCGTCCGCACGGAACTCCGCCTTGGTCTTGTCTGGCATCCGCCAATAGCCCGGAAATACGTTCGGCCCCTTCACCTCGATCACGCCGATCTCGCCCTGCGGCAGAACCTTGCCGGAATCGGCCTCGGCGATACGCACCTCGACCCCCGGCAGCGGGAAACCCACGGTACCGGCGATGCGGTCGCCGTCATAGGGATTCGAGGTATTCATGTTGGTCTCGGTCATGCCGTAGCGCTCGAGAATGGCGTGACCGGTCTTTGCGCGGAATTCGTCATGGGTCTCGGCAAGCAGCGGCGCCGAACCGGACGTGAACAACCGCATATGCGCGCAGGCCGCCTTTGTCAGGCCGGGATGCTTGAGCAGCCGCGTGTAGAATGTCGGCACGCCCATCATCGATGTCGCCTTCGGCAGATAGCGCATGACGTCGTCCGCGTCGAATTTCGACAGGAAGATCATCGCGCCGCCGGCGAACATCAACGTATTGCTCGCGACGAACAGACCGTGCGTGTGGTAGATGGGCAGCGCATGCAGCAACACGTCCTTGTCGGTGAAGCGCCAGTAATCCCTCAAGGTCTCGGCATTCGACGCGAGATTGCGGTGCGTCAGCATCGCGCCCTTTGACCGGCCGGTGGTGCCGGAGGTGTAAAGGATCGCGGCAAGGTCTTCGTCCTCGCGCGGCACATCGGCAAAATCCTTCGGTGCCCTGGCGGCGGCGTCGATCAGGCTGCCCTGCCCCTTCGCATCCAGCGTTTCAACCGACGCCACACTGCGCTTGCTGGCAATCTCCGCAATTCCCTCGCGCTTTGAAGGATCGCAGACCACGAGCTTCGGCTCAGCATCGCCGATGAAATAATCCAGCTCGGTCAGCGTATAGGCTGTATTGAGCGGCAAATAGACCGCACCGGCACGCAGCGTTGCGAGATAGAGCAGCAGATTTTCGACCGTCTTCTCGACCTGGACCGCGACGCGATCACCCGGCTCGACACCGGACAGCACCAGCGCATTTGCCATCTGCGCGGTGCGTTCAAGCATATCGCCATAGGACAAGGTCGTGCCGTCGGCTTTGACGATGAAGAGGCGCGCGGGTGACGCGACACGCGAACGGATCGTTTCAAACAGATTCATGATCTAGAACTTCAAGCTTTGTTGGACACAGGAATGAGATCGCCGGTCGGACCGGGGCGCGCCATTTTCTTGACGGCGCTGGACGTGACCACGGTGCGCGTCTCGGCAAAGGCCTCGTGATTTTTCTCGATATCGTCGAGATCGTAGAGGTAGTTGACCATGACACCATAGGACTGGCGCATGCCGTTCTCGGAGGAATCGGCGAGAAAATGAATTTTCTCAAGTCGCGCGCCGTTGCCCAAGTGGAAACGTGCGACGGGATCGGCCGGCAGACCGCGGGCGTTGCGTGCATGCAGGAAATACCACGCCGCCGCGCGCTTCAGCGGCTCCTCGACCGGCTCGCGGGTCTCGGCGATTTGCCACCAGCCTTCGATATCGAGATTGGCCAGCGCATCGAGGTCGTCCTGCGTCAGCGCGCGCGAGGAATCGGACTGCCGTTCGCGCTTCAGCCAGCTTGCAAAGCCCGGAACCGGCGACAACGTGACGAAGGTCTTGAGCCGCGGGTTGATCTTCGAAATCTCCTCGACCACCTGCTTGATCAGGAAATTGCCGAACGACACCCCGGCGAGGCCGCGCTGACAATTTGAGATCGAGTAAAAAGTCGCGGTATCGACCTGATTGGCATCGAGTATGGTGCGGCTGGCCGACAGGATCGGCGCAATCGAACCCGGCATGTCATCGGTGAGCGCGACCTCTACGAAGATGAGCGGCTCGTCGACCAGCGCGGGATGGAAGAACGCGAAACAGCAGCGGTCGTCCGGATCGATCCGACGGCGCAGATCGTCCCAGCTCCGGATCTTGTGCACCGCCTCGTGCTTGATGATCTTCTCGAGGATGTTGGCGGGTGTCGACCAGTCGATGTCGCGCAGCACCAGAAACCCGCGATTGAACCATGACGAGAACAGATGCACGAAATCGGCGTCCACCACCGCGAGATCGCTGCGGTGCGCCATTGCGTCGAGCAGTTGCTCGCGCATCCGCACCAGGGCCGCGGTTCCACCCGGCGCAAGGTTGAGCCTGCGGAACAGTTCCTGACGGCGCGGCTCGGCGGCCTGATGGACTTCGCCTGCGGTCTTGTCGCTCGGGCTTGCCTGCCAGGCGGCAATCGCCTTTTCCATCCGCGCCTGATCGGGACCGAATTGCTGGGCCAGAGCTTCGAAGAATGCGGTTCGGGGGCCGATGGTCAGCGCCGCGTAGCGATTGAGGATTTCGCGGGCCAGCGCTACCCCGGAGGCTTCACCCCGCCCGGACAGCAGATCCTCGCAGAGCACGACAAAATCTGCAGAGCGGGTGACCGCGTTTGTGCGCCGCGTCAGAAGCTTTCTTCCGCGATCCGAGATCGTCTGCAGCAAGTCGCCAAAAAAAGCGCCATTCATCGCAATGTTAACCTTCTCCTGCGGCGTTTTCCCGCAGCACGCTCATAACAGATTCCGTCGGGCCGACGGGATGGTTTTCGAGGTGGTTCTCCGCCGCCCGATCCGGTATAGGCTTACATTGGGATAATAAAAAATAATCGGTGGGTACCATCGAACAGCGGGTGGAGACGCAGGAACGGGCGGGCGTAGCGGCCGCCCCATCCTTGCTAGAGGTCGACGACCTCCATGTGCAGTTCCAGACCTCCCGCGGCGTCGTCCGCGCGGTGGAGGGGCTGTCGTTTCATGTCGACCCCGGCGAGGTGGTCGCGATCGTAGGTGAATCCGGGTCCGGCAAGTCGGTCTCGGCGCTGTCGATCATGCGGCTCCTGCCCAGATTGACCGGCCGCATCCCCAAAGGCCGGGTGATGTTCAATGGCCGCAATCTTTTAATGCTCTCAGAAGAGGAGATGCGCGAGCTCAGAGGCCGCGAGATCTCGATGATCTTCCAGGAGCCGATGACCTCGCTCAATCCGATCCTCACCATCGGACTGCAGATCACCGAGCCGCTCACCATCCATCTCGGCATGACCGCGGAGGAGGCGCGCGCCCGCGCCATCGAGCTGCTCGGCCTGGTCGGCATTCCCGATCCGGCTCGCCGGCTCGAACAATATCCGCATCAATTCTCCGGTGGCATGCGGCAACGCGTCATGATCGCGATCGGATTGGCCTGCAATCCCAAGCTGATCATTGCCGACGAGCCGACCACCGCCCTCGACGTGACCATCCAGGCGCAGATCCTGGAGCTGATGAAGGAGCTGTCGCGCAAGCTGAATATTGCGCTGATCGTCATCACCCATAATCTCGGTGTGGTCGCGCGCTACGCCGACCGCGTCATCGTGATGTACGCCTCCCGTCTGGTCGAGGAGGGCAATGCCGACGACGTATTCCATCGTCCGCGCCATCCCTATTCGATGGGCCTTCTGCGCTCGGTTCCAAGGCTCGACCGGCCGCGGGGCGACAAGCTGGAGACCATTGAGGGCCTGCCGCCCAACGCGGCCTCGCCGCCGCCCGGCTGCCGTTTTGCACCCCGGTGCCCCTACAAGATCGCGATCTGCGAGACCGAACCCGGGCTGATCCGTACCGACACCGGCGGGCTCTCGCGCTGTCACCGCATTGCGGAAATCGCGGAAGGCAAGCTCACCTGGGCGGCCGCCGGCGCCGGCTCGACCGTGACCGAAGCCAAGACCGGCGAGCCGCTGCTCACGGTGCGCAATCTCACCAAGCATTTCGAGGTGCGCGGCGGCCTGCGCGGCTCAAGCGGCACGGTGCGCGCGGTGCAGGACGTCTCGTTCGACATCTTCCCCGGCGAAACGCTTGGCCTCGTTGGCGAATCCGGCTGCGGCAAGACCACCGTCGGCCGGCTGATCCTGCGGCTGGAAGACAAGACCAGCGGCGAATTGCGGTTCGAGGGGATGGACCTTTCGGCGGCCAGCGCTTCCGACATGAAGGCAGTCCGCCGCAAGATCCAGGTCATCTTCCAGGACCCCTATTCGTCGCTCAATCCGCGCATGACGGTCGGCCAGATCATCGGCGAACCTCTGCATGTTTACCGCCTCGTGCCCGGCCGCAAGGAGGAGTACGCCCGGGTTGCGCAACTGCTCGAACAGGTCGGCCTGCGTCCGGAAATGGCGGCACGCTATCCGCATCAATTGTCCGGCGGTCAGCGCCAGCGCGTCGGTATTGCGCGCGCCCTGGCGATGGAACCGTCCTTCATCGTCTGCGACGAAGCGGTGTCGGCACTCGACGTGTCGATTCAGGGACAGATCATCAATCTGCTCGAAGACCTGCAGCGCCGGCTCGGCCTCGCCTATCTGTTCATCGCCCACGACCTCGCCGTGGTGCGGCACATCTCGATGCGCGTCGTGGTGATGTATTTCGGCCGCGTCATGGAAGTCGCCGACCGCGATGCGATCTACCGCGAGCCGCTGCATCCCTACACCAAGGTGCTGCTCGACGCGGCGCCGATCCCCGATCCGACCATCGAGAAGGGCCGCGAACCGCGGCTGATCAAGGGCGAATTGCCCTCACACTTGTCGCCGCCCTCGGGTTGCGTGTTCAATACGCGCTGCCCGATGGCAAGCGAGGAATGCCGGCAGGTCGTGCCGGTGCTGGAAGAGAAGCGGCCGGGTCATTTTGCGGCATGCATCAAGGTGTGAGGTAACGTCGACGATAAAGTGGGACGACACTGGCAATGACGGACGGCAAAAATGCCGACGAAAGGGAGGATAACAATGAAAATTTCGAGACGCACTGCGTTGAAGGGGACCGCTGGAGCACTCGCTCTCGGCATGGGCAGCCTGAACTTCGACTTCACCAAGGCCTATGCCCAAGCCGAGAAAGCCAAGCGCGGCGGCAATCTCAATTTCGCAATCAGCGCCGAAGCGCCGCATTACGATCCGCATGCCAGCGACACCTACGCCACGCTGCATCTCGTTGCGCCGTTCTATTCCACCCTGCTGCGCTACAACCTCGACAAATTCCCCGAGATCGAGGGCGACCTTGCGGAATCCTGGCAGGTCGCGCCCGACCAGATGAGCTACACCTTCAAGCTGAAGCCAAACGTCAAGTTCCACGACGGCACGGCGCTGACATCCGCCGACATCAAGGCGACTTATGACCGCCTGCGCAATCCACCGCAGGGCGTGGTGTCGAATCGCAAAGCGACCTTCGCCGACATCGACACGATCGAAACACCCGACCCGCTGACGGTCGTCTTCAAGATGAAGGCGTCCAACTCCTCGATGCTCGATCATTTCGCGAGCCCATGGAACGTGATCTATGCCGCCAAGGATCTGGCGGAAAATCCGGCGCTGCCGCGCACCAAGGTCAACGGCACCGGGCCGTTCACCTTCGTCGAGCACGTCAAGGGCAGCCACGTCTCCGGCAAACGCAACGAGAATTACTTCAAGAAGGACCTGCCCTATCTCGACACCTTCCGCGGCATCTTCACCCTGCAGGCAGCGGCGATGCTGAACGCATTGCAGGGCGGGCAGGTGTTGGGCGAATTCCGCGGCGTCTCGCCGGCGGAACGCGACCGCCTGGTTGCGGCGATGGGTGACAAGCTGCGGGTCGAGGAATCCAGCTGGACCCTCAACCTGCTGGTCCTGTTCAACGTCGAGAAGCCGCCTTTCGACGATGTCCGCGTCCGCCGCGCTTTGCTGATGGCGATCGACCGCTGGGGTGGCAGCCAGGGGCTGTCTCGCATCTCAACGTTGCGCTCGGTCGGCGGCGTGGTGCGGCCCGGATCTCCGCTGGCGACACCGGAGGCGGAACTGGTCAAGCTTCCGGGCTTCTCGAAGGACATCAAGAAATCCCGTGAAGAGGCGCGCAAGCTGCTCAAGGAAGCGGGCCACGAGAACCTGAAATTCACACTGTGGAATCGTAACCTTGCGATGCCCTACACCCCGGCCGGCATCTTCCTGGTCGATCAGTGGCGCCAGATCGGCGTGACCGCCGAGCACAAGCAATCGGACACCGCGCCCTATATCGCCGCCATGAACAGCGGCAATTACGAAGTCGCGATCGACTTCTCCAACCTCTTCAACGACGATCCGACGCTCTCCCTGACCAAATATCTGTCGCACAAGAACAACCCGCTCAACCTGTCACGTTCCAACGACGAGGAGATCGACCGGCTGTTCGAACTTCAATTGCGCGAACGCGATCCGGAAAAGCGCAAGGGTCACATTCAGGCGCTGGAGAAGCGGCTGTTCGATCAGGCCTATCAGCAGCCGCTGCTCTGGTGGCACCGGATCGTGCTGACGCACAAGAACCTGATGGGATGGCAGATGTCGCCCAGCCACAATCTCGGCCAGCAGCTGGAAGGCGTCTGGCTCAACTCCTGATCCGGCGCACGCCCCACTCCCCGCTATGGCGGGGAGTGGGATTTTTCCTCTTCGAAAGACGTCCTGATGCTGCGCTACACCGTCAACCGCGTCCTGCTAATGATCCCGACCTTGCTCGGCGTCGCAGTGCTCGTGTTCTTCATGCTGCGTGTGGTTCCTGGCGATATCGTCGAGGTGAAGCTCCGCGGCGACGGCGGCAACGTCACCCAGGCAGTGGTGGAAGCCGAACGCAAGCGCCTTGGTCTCGACCGGCCATTGCTCACGCAATTCGGTGAGTGGATGGTCAATATGGCGAAGGGCGACCTCGGCATATCGATGTGGACCGAACGGCCGGTGATGGAGGAAATCTCGCTGCGCCTCGAACTGTCGATGCAGGTCGCGCTGATGGCGACCATCATCGCAGTGTTGCTGGCGATACCGATGGGCACCCTGGCGGCGCTCTATCGCGACACCTGGATCGACTACGCCATCCGGATTCTGACAATCGGCGGGTTGTCGATCCCGTCATTCTGGTTCGGCATGCTGATCATGCTGAGCCTGCTGGCCTTCTTCAACTGGCTCCCGCCGATCACATTCACACCGTTCTATGTCGATCCCTGGGCCAACTTCACCCAGCTGATCTGGCCAGCGATGGCGGTCGGCTACCGCTATTGCGCGGTGGTGGCGCGCATGATCCGGTCCTCGCTGCTGGAGGTCCTCAACGAGGACTACATCCGCACCGCCCGCGCCAAGGGCGTCTACGAGAAGCTGGTGATCTCGCGGCATGCTTTGCGGAATGCGCTGCTGCCCGCCATCACCGTCATTGGCCTCGAATTCACGTTCCTGATCGGCGGCCTCGTGGTCACCGAGCAGGTGTTCAACCTCAACGGCATCGGCCAGCTATTCGTGCAGAGCGTGGCGCGCAACGACTTCATGCTGATCCAGGGCATGGTGATGCTGATTGCCGCCTTCTACGTGTTCGTCAACCTGATCGTCGATCTGCTCTATGCGGTGTTCGATCCCCGGATCCGGTATAATTCATGACCATCGCAGCTCCCGCCATCAACGAAGTCGCGAAGCGCGGACCGAACCCGTATATCGAGTTCTGCAAGCAGCAGCCGCTCGGTGCGATCAGTTTCGTTATCATCGTTGCGATGATGTTCGCAGGCATTTTCTCGGAATGGGTCGCCCCCTACGACCCGCTGGCGATCGACTTCGCCTCGATCCTCGCGCCGCCGTCATGGGAACATTGGTGCGGCACCGACGCCTATGGACGCGACATCTGCTCGCGGCTGATCTACGGCTCGCGCACCGCGCTGGTGATCGGCTTTACCTCGTCTTTCGTCGGCTCGACCATCGGCGCCATCCTTGGCATCGCGTCGGCCTATTTCGGCGGACGCATCGACAACATCATCCAGCGCTTCATGGATATCCTGCTGGCATTCCCGCTGATCGTGCTGGCGCTGGTGGTGGTCGCGGCACTGCGCCGCTTCGTCATCGGCGGCGTCGACGTCAACCTGATCTTCGCGATCGCGATCCCGATCATCCCGCGGGTGGCGCGCGTGGTCCGCGCCGCCGCGTTTTCGGTGCGGGTGATGCCCTATGTCGACGCCGCGCGTGCGGCGGGCTACTCCAACAGCCGCATCATCTTCCGGCACATGGCGCCGAATGTGGTCGCGCCCTACCTGATCATGCTGACGGCCTTCATCGCGCAGGCGATCCTCGCCGAAGCCTCGCTGTCCTTCCTCGGCCTCGGTGTCGCCGAGCCGACCGCGGCCTGGGGCCTGATGCTGTCCGGCAACGCCGCCGACTTCTACCGCGAGGCGCCGTGGATGATCCTGTTCCCCGGCGCCGCGATTTCGCTCGCGGTATTTTCCTTCAACCTGTTCGGGGACTCGCTGCGCGACTACCTCGATCCGCGGTTCAAGGTGTAGCGGGCGGACACGACATCAGGGTCACCAGGTCAGCGTCTTGGCGTTTTCCGCAAAGATGAAGCTCTGCGTGTAGCCCGGCTTGCCGAGTTCGACACCCGGGACGAGATCGTCGAGCTTCAATCCGAATTCCGACAGGCACGGCCCGCAGATCAGCACCTTGCCGCCGTCCTTGACGAAGTCCGCCACGATGTCGCGCGGGATGCGCTGCATCGAAGGCCGCTTCTCCTGCTCGCCCGATTTGGCCGCTAGCTTCACCGCATCGAGATTGAGGAAGATCGTAACCTGATGCCCCATCTTCATGGTGTTGTGGGCGAAATGCAGGCCCATCCAGCCGCGCCATGAATCGCCGGTGGTCATGTTGACGAACAAAGCCGGCTTTGACGCCTGCGCCTGCGCCGTACCGGGCAGCGGGCCCAGCGGGAGATGGGCAACGGCAAAACCCAGAACGATTCCAAACATGGCACCCGCAACAAGACGTCGCATGGCAAAGAGCTCCTGCTGAAACCCGGTCAATGCCGAAAGAGCAAATCCCGCGTCAGGTCGTCAAGGTGACGAACAGCCTGCAGAGCCGTTTGCAACCGCTCCCGCTCCTGCCCCGACAGGCGCCTCACCGCAACGGCATTGGTCGCAGGCTTGCCCTGCTGGATGTCCTCGAGCTGTTGCGACAGGATCAGCCCCAGAAATGTCGCATGCGCTTCGACCAGCGCGTCCATGTCGGAATCGCCGCCGACATCGAGTGCCCGCACGCCGAGCAATCGCGCCGGCGTCGCCCGTTCCAGCACATGATGCTGGATCGCGAGCACCCGCGCCGTCGACACGATCCCGAACAACCCGGCCCGCTTCAAATCGATGCGTCCCTTGTGCGTCAGGATGCGTCCGAACAATCCCAAGCCGCGTTCGGACCGGCCCGACGCTTCGGCGAGCAGCTTCGCAAAACTGGTCTGACCCTTCGCGACGTCGAAAGCATCGCGCCACAGCGCGTCGGCCAGTTCGAGCTTGCCGTAGACGCCCCGCATGTCGAAGAAGATGTCGACGGACAGAAGGTCCTGCGGCCGCGACCGGGTGATCCATTCGGCGATCCGGGCGCGCCAGGTCGCGACCGAGCCGCGCCACTGCGCGTTGCTCGCCATCACCCCGCCCTTGCAATAGGGAACGCCGACCTCGTTCAGGATGTCGGCCACGTGCTGGCCGAGCCGCGCGAACCACCGGTCTTCCGGACCGTCCGGGTCGCCGCGCTCGAACGCAATCGCGTTGTCCTGGTCCATCGCCAGCAGGCTTTCGCCGCGACCCGCGGAGCCGAGGACGGTCATGACATAGGGACAGGGCGGATCGCCGTCGCCGGCTTCCAGCATGCGCCGCTCGGCGATCACCGCGGCCTGCCGGGTCAGCGCGCCAAGTTCACGGGAAATGATCGCGGCCACCTCTCGCGCCGACAGGCCCTCGGCCAGCAGCGAGCCCGAGACTTGCGGCAACTTCGCCCAGGCGGCGCCGAGCGCGGGCACGGTATCGGCCTCGTCGATCTCGTCGCCGAGCGAAACGGCGTCGCCCGCGCGCAGCCGCAGGAGGTCGCGGGCGGATAATGCGCCGGTGACGAAGCCGGCCTCGTCGGTCACGCCGAGATGACGGATTTTCAGCCGGCTCATGCGGCCGATCGCGCGATAAACGAAGGCATCCGACGGGATGGTGGCGAGCGGCCGGCTCATGAATTGCTCGACGCAGAGCTTGAGAGCGCCCTCGCCTTCGATCGCCATGGCTCGCAGAATATCGCGTTCGGTGATGATGCCGGCGGCGAAAGCCGGGAGCCGGTCGTGCGCAATATCGGGCGGCGCTACATAAAGCGACGACACACGCTCGCGGATCAATTCGCTCAGCGCATCGCCGAGCGTGCGGTCGGAGCCGATGGTCTTGGGCGGGCTCGACATCACGTCGCGGATGCGATGGCGATACGGATAACTGTCGATCCGGTCGAGCATCCGCGCGGTGCCGTCGCGGTCGATTGCGGTATCGGGTGTGACCCATCCCGCGCGATACTGGCGATCAAGCGCATCGGTCAGCGCGCGGCAGGCCTGTGTCGCCTCCGCGAAAGTGCGGATGCCATTGTCCCGCAGTTTCGGCAGCAGCGCCAGGAACACGCCGGCGGTCGTGGTGGCGTCGCCCAACGCGGAATGCCGTCGGCCGACCGTCACACCGAGCCACTCCGCAAGCTCCTCGAGCGAATTGCCGGCGCGACGCGGGTCGACGAGTTGCACCAGGTGCTGCGTGTCGAGCGCCGCGCGCGGCGACACCCACGCGACGCCGGCCCGCCGGCATTCCTGTTGCAGGATCGCAAGGTCGAAGCCGATGCTGTGGCCGACCACAACGGACTGTCCGAGATAGTCGAGGAATTGCGGCCACATCGACCCGAAGACCGGCGCCTCAGCGACCTTGGCGTCATTGATGCCATGGATCGCGGTCGAGAAAGCCGGGATCGGCTCGCGCGGATTAACGTAACTCTGAAACGCGCCCTCGCTTTGGATCCGACCGGCCACGATTCGCACCGCGGCCGCCTCGAGCAGGCGCGCCTTGCGCGGATCGAGACCGGTGGTTTCGGTATCGATCACAATGGCGTCGAGCGAAATCAGCGGCGTGGCATTGGTGACCGCAGCCATATCGGCGCTCCGTGCGAGACGTCAGATCTCGCTGCTCAACTGCCTCACCATGTCGCCCGCATCCATGCGATTCATCAATTCCTCCTGAACCTTGACGAGATGAAGCTGCATGAAACTGCGCGCGGTCGGCGCATCGGGCGTGAGAAACTGCTTGTCGAACGGCATCATCGCGAAATAGCGCTCGGCGAAGGGCACCGGAATGTCGATGACGCGCTTCGGCGGATGAGTCGACAGCCGTTCGAGATGCAGCGCGAGATCGGCCCGCCCGGCTGCCCATTCCTCGTCGGTGAGTTCAGCCGGACGCGGATAGCGATCGTAGATCGACAGCACCAGCGCGATCAGCGGATCGAGTTCGCGCCGGCGGTCGCCGCCGGCCTGTGGCGCCAGCACGCCATCGACGGTCTCGCCGACCATTGCAAGGCCAAGCGGAAACGCCCGCCACCGCGCGCGATTCAGCGCGCTCTGGAAGCCCGCATCCGCCAGCATCACCTTCGAAAAATGACCGGATCGGGCACGCGAATAGTCATAGATGCCCTTCTGCACCAGGAACGCGGCGTTTTCATCGACGAAGTCGGCCAGTGCCTGTGGCGTCTGAATCGGAGGTTTGCGGCGCAACAAAAAATCGAGGAGCCCCATCACGTCACCTTGCATGAGTTTTTCTTGTGCTGCACCGCAGCCGCATCTCGCAAGTGCGAAACGCACCTTCGACGAAAGACTAGCAAGTTCAGAGGGTAAAAGCCCAACTTTGGCCGAAAGTCTTATAAGGCCCGCCCGCCAGTCGATGTTAATTTTTCATTACGTTCTGCAAGCGCGGCAACAAGATCGCGTCACAGACAGCGGCAATTCGGGGAGGTGCCGCACACCGCCGGGTCGACCGGCTCTCCCCGCATATTCATCACCGGATGCGCGCGCGTCCGGTCACTCAAGAGGGAGGGCATTTAATCCATGGCACAACAAACACCACCCCCTGGAACGTCTGCCAATGACGAAGCTCATTGGAAAAAGACGACCAACCTGATGTGGATCCATCTCGGCATCTGGTTCTTCTTCGGCTTCATCATTCACATGTTTGCGCCGCAGCTGAACAAGATCGTCATCGCGGGTTTCCCGCTCGGCTTTTACATGGCCGCCCAAGGCTCGCTGATCGTGTTCGTGGTTCAGCTCTTCGTATTCGCGAAGCAGCAGGACAACATCGACCGCGAATTCGGCGTTGCTGAAGACGACTGAGGGAGACAACGACAATGACCACTCAGACTTCAGGCGCCGACAACTTCATCAAGAATCTGGGCAAGATTTACGGTCTCTACGCAGGCGGCTTCTTCGCCTTCGTGATCTTCCTGGCGATCCTCGAACAGGTTGGCGTGCCCAACAGAATCCTCGGCTACCTGTTCGTGTTCTTCACCATCGCGGTGTACGCCATCATCGGCGTGCTCTCGCGAACGGCACAGGTTTCCGAATATTACGTCGCGGGCCGGCGCGTTCCGGCTTTCTATAACGGCATGGCGACCGGCGCGGACTGGATGTCTGCGGCGTCGTTCGTGGGCATGGCCGGCACGCTGTTCCTGCTCGGCTATGACGGCCTGGCCTGGGTGCTCGGCTGGACTGGCGGCTACGTGCTGGTCTCGGTGCTGGTCGGTCCGTATCTGCGCAAGTTCGGCGCCTACACCGTTCCGGACTTCATGTCGTTCCGGTTCGGCGGCAACTTCGCACGCTTCCTGGCCGTGATCGTGCTGGTGGCCTGTTCCTTCACCTATGTGACGGCGCAGATCTTCGGCACCGGCATCATCGCTTCGCGCTTCCTTGGGATGCAATTCGAAGTGGCGGTGTTCGTCGGCCTCGTCGGCATTCTGCTCTGCTCGATGCTGGGCGGCATGCGCGCAGTGACCTGGACGCAGATTGCCCAGTACATCGTGCTGATCGTGGCCTACCTCACCCCGATCATCATCCTGTCGACCAAGCAGTATGGCCTTCCGATTCCGCAATTGACCTACGGTCAGGCAATCGCGGACATCGCCGCCCGTGAAGGAGTGATGCTGAAGGACGGCCTGGCGACCGCGGCGAACCTCAAACCGCATATCCAGCCATGGACCACCTACACGCCGCTCAACTTCTTCGCGATCATCCTCTGCATGATGGTCGGCACTGCTTCGCTGCCGCACATCCTGATGCGCTATTTCACCACCCCGTCGGTGCGTGAAGCCCGTCAGTCGGTGGCCTGGTCGCTGTTCTTCATCTTCCTCCTGTACTTCTCGGCGCCGGCCTACGCGGCGTTCTCGAAGCTCGAGGTCTACAACAACATCATCGGTCGCGGCGTGGCGGACATCCGGCCCTGGATGTTCACATGGGGCGAACTCGGCCTGATCCAGGTCTGCGGCAAGAACGCCGCAAGTCTGCAGGCCGTAATCGATGCGTGTAAGGCTGCCGGCACGGGCGTCGTTCGCCTGCAGGACTTCACCATCAACACCGACGTGATCGTGCTGTCGACACCGGAAATTGCGGGTCTGCCGTACGTGATCTCCGGTCTGGTCGCCGCCGGCGGTCTCGCCGCCGCGCTCTCGACCGCGGACGGACTTCTGCTCGCCATCGCCAACGCGCTGTCGCACGACATCTACTACAAGATGATCGACCCGAACGCGCCGACGGTGAAGCGGCTGATGGTCGCCCGTATCCTGCTGCTGATCGTGGCGGTCGCCGCGGCGGCAACCGCCTCGACAAGACCCGCGGACATCCTGGCAATGGTGGGCTGGGCGTTCTCGCTCGCCATGGCTGGTAACTTCCCCGCCTTGGTCATGGGCATCTGGTGGAAGCGGGCCACGACGGCAGGCGCGATCGCCGGTATCATCGGCGGCTTCGGCATTGCCATCTTCTACCTCGTCGTGACCCGTTACTTCCCGGGCTATGGCGTGGCGTATTTCGGCATGTCGTCCTTGACCAACCCGGCCGGTGCTCCGCTGATTGCGGATATGGCCAAGGCCATGGCGGCTCCGAATGCGATGGATACCTGGGTCGCCGCGAGCCACCCGCTGGCCAGCAAGGTCGGCTGGTTCGGCATCACCAACATTGCAGCGGGTCTGATCGGCATGCCGGTCGGCTTTGCGCTGATCTATGTGGTGAGCCTCGTGACCAAGGCGCCGTCGCTGGAACTGCAGGGTTTCATCGACGAAATCCGCAAGCCGCGCGGCCGCACGGTCATGCAAGAGAAGGACTAAGCCTCTTCAAGAAGGCGTCAAACAAGCGGGGCCCGGTTTCCGGGCCCCGTTCTTTTTTGGAAGACCCTTCTGGCGGCTTGCGCTAAACCTTGTTCGCCTTCCGAGGTGGCCAGTCCAAAAGCGCCGCCTCTCCGCCGAGAGACCGAAAGCGTGCAATCGTCCTTCTGGAGCATCTGGTACATCAGCCTGCCGAACTTCGTTCTGGCCGTGATGATGTACACCATGCTGGGGCGTGCCGTGCTCGGGCTGTTCGTCGAGCCCGACTCCAAGAATTACATCTGGCGCGGCTTCTGCGCGATTACCGATCCGTTCCTGAAGATCATCGCCCCCCTGACCCCGAAAGCCGCGGCACCGGTGGTGTTGTGGCTGTTCGGTTTCGTCTGGCTGTTCTGGCTCAGGCTGTTGCTGTTCGTTTTCGTCTTTGCCAGCGGCCTGCTGAAGGCGGGCGGCCAATGAACGAACGCAGTTTCTATTATATCGGCATCGCCTTCTTCGGCATGATCAACGGCATTTTCAATCCGTTCTTCGTGATCGTGTTTCAGGTTTCGATTTATCTGATGGCAGAGCCCCTGTTCGGCTCGACCGCGGCGATCGCGTATTTCGCTTCGCTCATGCTGTCGACCGCGACCGTGATCCTCGGCGGCATCCCGGCGGCCCTCTACGAACGCTATATCGGGGCGAAGGACGATTCGACCGTGACCTCGCTCTGGATCTGGCTGGCGGGCACGGCTGTCCTCACCATTCCAGCCATCGGCAATTTTCTACGAATCGGCCTCTGACCGGCTAGAAAATCCAGCAATTTTTAGCAGGCGCGGCAGTCGGACCGGCGCTATGACGTTTTCCTGCCGCTTTGCGGAACCAGCCTGATATTAGTCGCGTTGCGGCGAGGATACCGGATTTTGCGGCACAGCGTTTGCTTGGTCGAGACAGAGTATTGGAGGGAGAGTTCAAGGGGGCAGGTGTCAGTCTCTACAGGGAGAGACCGCATGGATACATTTGCGCGCTTTGCGTTCTTCACGATTGCCCGCGACGCCGGCGTTGCGGCTTTTGCGGCCGGCATTCTGATGCTGGCCTACAGCTTCAATCCTCCCCTAGCCCTGGTGCTCGGGGGATCGGTGGCGATGTTTTACGCCGCCGTGATGCTGGTCCGGGCGCTGCTTCTGACCGAAGACAGGGTTGTGGCGACAGAACCATGGCTGGTGATGGAGCCCGATGATCGCCCGACAGGCGACGATGGACGCGCCGGCGCATGCGATCGGCTGGAGACCATGCTGTTTCGTGCCGCCAAGACCGCATCCGGAATTGCGTCGGTGATGCTCGGCCTCGGGCTGCTGCTGTCGTGGGCGTGAGGATCAAGGCGTGGTCGAGGTCTGATCGCGCGAGCTGCCCGCACACCGGTTCGTGAGCGGTATCGGAATCTCCCTTTTGCTAGGGTGATCGGGCCAAGGTCTTTCAGGGGCGACAATGGAGCATATGCGCCGCATTGCCTACGAGACGGTTTTGCGAGCCTGCGGGTTCGCGTCTCTCGGCATTTTCTGCGTCATGACCGGGATGTCGTTCGATCCGAAGATGGCGTTCCAGACCGGCGGATTTCTGACCACCCTGATGGCCTTCGTCCTGGTGCTGAAGGCGCGCGAGGCTCTGACCAAGGATTATCGCCGGACCGAGATGTGGCTTTACATCGACAAGGACTTCCGGCCGCCGGAATCCTATGCGCAATGGGCCAGCGCCACGGTGCTGCGTGACACCTATCTCACCTTCGCCATGTGGACGTCGATGATCTCGATCGCGATGTGGGTGATGGCGCTGATCTTTTCCCTGCTCGGGACCACCTCGACGCTGGCGCTGGAGAACCAGCCGCGGCCGGCCTCGGCGGCGACGCAGGCCCAGAAGGCAGCAGCACCTCAGGCGATGGACACCATCACCCTGGCGCCGGACCAGCGGCGTCCGCCGGCTTCGATCCGGTATCAGGTCTTCGAGTAGCGGCCGTACCCCGACGCCCCGTCGTGCGCCGGCTCATGCGCGATATATGCACGCTGCGCACCACGCGGTTTCTGCACTGGCTCACGGGTCGGCGCTGCCGGGCGAACAGCCTCGACGCCGGCGCACGCAGCGCATCTGACACAAGGCATGTGCCTAGTTGCAAATCGCTCGCAACTAGCTTGACGGCTTCGCAACGCCCGCCTATATTGCGAATAATTCGCAGTTGCAGCTCCTTCGCTCGGCCAAGGCCTGAAACATGATGCCCGTCAGACGTTCCGCGGTTGCCCTTGCGCTGGCGATCGCCGCGCTTGTGTCGCCGGCGGCAGCCCAGGCGCCCGACAAGCCGTTCCGGGTCGTCACCACCTTCACCGTCATTCAGGACATCGCCCAGAACATCGCGGGCGACAAAGCGATCGTCGAATCGATCACCAAGCCCGGCGCCGAGATCCACGACTACCAGCCGACACCGCTTGACATCGTCAAGGCGCAGGCCGCCGATCTCGTTCTGTGGAACGGCTTCAACCTCGAGCGCTGGTTCGAACGATTCTTCGACAATGTGCGCGGCGTGCCGCTAGCGGTCGTTACCGAGAATATCGCGCCGATCAGCATTACCGAGGGCCCCTATGACGGACGGCCCAATCCGCATGCATGGATGTCGCCCTCGAATGCGCTGATCTATGTCGAAAACATCCGCAAGGCTTTGGTCAAATTCGACCCCAAGAATGCCGACACCTACAACAAGAACGCCGCCGATTATGCGGCGAAGATCAAGGCGCTGGACGAGCCTTTGCGCAAGCGGCTCACAGGCATTCCGGAAAACCAGCGCTGGCTGGTGACGAGCGAGGGCGCCTTCAGCTATCTCACGCGCGACTACGGCATGAAGGAAGCCTATCTCTGGCCGATCAATGCCGACGAGCAGGGTACGCCCAAACAGGTGCACCGGGTGATCGACCTCGTGCGCAAGAACAAGATCCCCGTGGTGTTCAGCGAGAGCACGATCTCCGACCGCGCGGCAAAGCAGGTCGCGCGCGAGACCGGGGCGAAATACGGTGGCCAGCTTTATGTCGACTCGCTGAGTGCCGCGAATGGACCGGTGCCGTCCTATCTCGATCTGCTCAATGTGACGGTGGAAACCATCGCCAAGGGGTTCGGGAAGTGACGGTATTGGCAAGCGATGGGCCTCGGGACATGATCGGCTTCGACACGTGACCGCACCCGTTCAGACGCTCGTTCGGCCCGCCGACACCTCGCTCGGCGCCAGCATCGCCGTGCGCAATCTGAGCGTCACCTATCCCAACGGCTTCACCGCGGTCCGCGACGCAAGCTTCAGTCTCGATCCCGGCAGCATCTGCGCGCTGGTCGGCATCAATGGCAGCGGCAAGTCCACCATCTTCAAGGCGATCATGGGCTTCGTGCGCCCTTCGGCCGGCGAGGTGCGACTGTGCGGCCTGCCGGTCGATGAAGCCATCAAGAAGAACATCGTCGCCTATGTCCCGCAGAGCGAGGATGTCGACTGGAACTTCCCGGTGCTGGTCGAGACCGTGGTCATGATGGGCCGCTACGGCCACATGAATTTCCTGCGCATGCCCTCGCGTGCCGACCGCTACAAGGTCGACGAGGCGCTGGAGCGCGTGGGCATGACCGCCTATCGCCACCGCCAGATCGGCGAGCTCTCCGGCGGCCAGAAGAAGCGCGTCTTCCTCGCCCGCTCGCTGGCGCAGGAAGGCCGGATCATTCTGCTCGACGAGCCGTTCACCGGCATCGATGTCAAAACCGAGAGCGCGATTATCGGGCTGCTGCGCGAATTGCGCGATAGCGGACATCTGATTTTGGTCTCCACGCACAATCTCGGCAGCGTTCCGGATTTCTGCGACCAGGTGGTGTTGATCAACCGGACTGTGCTGGCGGCCGGGCCGACGTCGGAGGTCTTCACGCAGCAGAATCTCGAGCGCGCCTTCGGCGGCGTGCTCCGCAACTTCCAGCTCGGCGGCCGCGATCTGCATGACGACGACGACGCGCGCAGCGTCACGGTACTGACCGACGATGAGCGCCCGCTGGTGTTCTACGGCGACAAGCCCGAAAGCACCAAACAGCCCGGCGCGAAGGATCAGGGCGGCACATGACCGCGCTGTTCGCCGAGTTGCTGGTCCCGTTCAGCTACAATTACATGCTGAAGGCGATGTGGGTGAGTGCGCTGGTCGGCGGCGTCTGCGCCTTCCTGTCCGCCTATCTGATGCTAAAGGGCTGGTCGCTGATGGGTGACGCCCTCGCCCATTCGATCGTGCCGGGCGTGGCCGGGGCATACATCATCGGCGCGCCATTCGCGGTCGGCGCCTTCTTTGCCGGCATCGTTGCGTCGCTCGCGATGCAATTCGTGAAGCAGAAGTCGCGGCTGCGCGAGGATGCGGTGATCGGGCTGGTGTTCACCGCCCTGTTCGCGCTCGGCCTGTTGATGGCCTCGATCTGGCCGACATCGGTGAGCATCCAGACCATCGTGCTCGGCAATATCCTCGCCATTTCCGACGAGGATGTGTTGCAGGTCGCCGTGATTGCCGCCGTATCGCTCACGATTCTGGCTTTCATCTGGAAGGACCTGATGGTCACCTTCTTCGACGAAAGCCACGCGCGCTCGATCGGCATCAATGCCGGTCTGCTGAAGATCGTATTCTTTACCCTGCTCTCGGCCTGCACGGTCGCCGCCCTGCAGACGGTCGGCGCCTGTCTGGTGATTGCGATGGTGGTGACGCCCGGCGCCACGGCCTATCTGCTCACCGACCGCTTCGGTCGCCTGATCCTGATCTCGATCGCGATCGGGACCGTCACCAGCTTCGTCGGCGCCTATATCAGTTATTTCCTCGACGGCGCCACCGGCGGTGTGATCGTCACCCTGCAAACCCTGGTGTTCCTCGCCGCCTTTATCTTCGCACCGAAGCACGGGATGCTGGCCGCGCGACGTCGCCGGATCGCCGGGTCGGAGATCGCGGCATGACCGCGCTCTACGACCTGATTGCCTTGCCCCTGTCCTACCCCTTCATGCAGCGCGCATTGGTGGTGTCGCTTCTGGTCGCCGCCGTCTGCGCGGTGTTGTCCTGCTATCTGGTGCTGAAAGGCTGGTCGCTGATGGGCGACGCGATTTCGCATGCGGTGCTGCCGGGCATCGTGATCGCGCACGTGCTCTCCATACCGCTCGCGATCGGCGCCTTCGCCGCCGGCCTCGGCTGCGCGCTCCTCACCGGCTACCTGAAGGAAAACAGCCGGATCAAGGAAGACACGGTGATGGGCATCGTGTTTTCCGGCATGTTCGGCTTCGGACTGGTGCTGTTCACCAAGGTCGAGACCGAACAGCATCTCAATCATATTCTGTTCGGCAATGTGCTCGGCGTGACCACGCGCGACCTGATCGAAACCGCGATCGTGGCCGGCGGCACGCTGGCGATCGTGCTGCTGAAGCGGCGCGACCTGCTGCTCTATTGCTTCGACCCGAACCATGCCCGCTCCATCGGCCTGCCGGTGCGGGTGCTGCATTACGGGCTGCTGGTGCTGCTCGCACTCACCATCGTCGCCTCGCTGAAGGCGGTCGGCATCATCCTGGTGATCGCGATGCTGATCGGGCCGGGAGCCACCGCCTATCTCCTGACCGACTCGTTCGAGCGGATGCTGATGATCGCCACCGCGGTTGCGCTGACGTCGGCCTTTGTCGGCACCATCGTCAGCTTCCATATCGACGGTGCGACCGGAGCCTGTATCGTGCTGATCCAGGCTTTGATTTTTGCCGCGGCGTTTCTGTTCGCGCCGAAGCAGGGTGTTTTCCGACGCCGTTCGGCCTGACGCTTTGTAGCCGAATTGAGCGCAAGCGAATCCGGGGCACCCTTCCCGCATATTGCTGTCGCTCAATGCGGGCTACAATTCAGACCGCGCCGCTGTCTTCGTCCCGCCCATAAAATTTGGTACCAAGCTCGATGGGGTCGCGGCCCTGACTGCGGCGATGCGCATTGGTGTCTCGCAGTGAATAGACGCAGCCGCAATATTCCTGCTGATAGAATTCTTCGCGCTTGGAAATCTCGATCATGCGGGCGGCGCCACCGCCCTTGCGCCAGTTGAAATCCCAGTAGCTCAATCCGTCGTAACGGCCGGCGGCACGCTTGCCGCAATCGTTGATCTGCGCCATGTTCTTCCAGCGCGAAATCCCGAGCGACGATGTCATCACCGGGAAGCCGTGCTCATGTGCGTAGAGCGCGGTGCGCTCGAAGCGCATGTCGAAACACATGGTGCAGCGAAGGCCGCGCTCCGGCTCCCATTCCATGCCCTTGGCGCGCGCGAACCAATTGTCCTTGTCGTAATCCGCATCCACGAATGGCACACCGTGCTTTTCGGCAAAGCGCACATTCTCGTCCTTGCGCAACAGATATTCGCGCTCGGGGTGGATGTTCGGATTGTAGAAAAAGATCGTGTAGTCGATGCCGGAGGCCAGCATCGCTTCCATCACCTCTCCGGAACAGGGCGCGCAGCAGGAATGCAGCAGCACCTTTTTGTGCCCGCCGGGAGGGGTTAGTGGTTTGCGCTCGTAGGTCGTCATGGGCGGGCTTTTAGCCGATGCGGCCGGCCAGCGCCACCGGCCGTCGCAGATTCGTGAAGGGTTGCGGGTTCCCGGCGGCCCGCGGTTTCATTACACTTTCCGGATTGCAACATGCCGGGACGCCGCCATGTCACGTATTTCCAGTCTGTGCCTTTGCGTTTCGCTGCTGCTTCTGCTCTCCGCACCGGCCTCCGCAGGCAAGCGGCTCGCCCTGGTGATTGGAAACGGCAATTACAGCACCGTCGACCCGCTGAAGAACCCCGCCAACGATGCCAAAGCGGTGGCGCAATCGTTGCGTGACCTGGGTTTCGGCGTCACGCTCGCAATCGATGCCGGCAAGGGCGATTTCGAAAGGGCGATCCGCGACTTCGCCGACTCCCTCGCCGGCGCGGATGCGGCGGTGTTCTACTATGCGGGGCACGGTCTGCAGGTCGACGGCCGCAACTATATGGTCCCGGTGGACGCCAGACTGTCCGACGAAGCCGACCTCCCCTTCCAGCTCGTGGCGCTCGACATCGTGCTGCAAAGGCTCGCGCATCATCGCATCACCAATATCGTGATCATGGACGCCTGCCGCGACAACCCGCTTGGCGACAAACTCTCCAGGGCGCTCAGCCAGCGAAGCGACGCGGTGGGATCCGGGCTGGCCAATGTCTATGCCAGCGCCGGCACGCTGATCTCGTACTCGACCCAGCCCCATCACGTCGCGCTCGATGGCGACGGCGATAACAGCCTGTATTCCGGCGCGCTGGCACGGCACATGAGTACGCCCGACATCGACGTGCTCGACATGCTCAAGCGGGTGCGCAGGGACGTGTATGAGCGCACCAACAAGGCCCAGCTGCCTTGGGACAATCATGCGCTGATCGACGACTTTTTCTTCAAGGACACGGCCGGACGGAAGGACGGGTCGCAGCCCGACCGGGACCGCATTCCGCCACCGGGGGATCGAAAGGCGATCATCGTCCCGCCCGACCGTGACGCCGTGCTCACCGGCAAGCCGCCGGTTCATCCTTGCGACATCATCGCAGGCAGCGCCAGCGATCCGGAGCGCGTTACGCGCGGCGTCACCATGGGTGAGCTGAACGGTCCGGATGGGGTCAAGGCCTGTCGGGCCGCATTGGCGCGTTACCCGAACACAGCGCGTTTCGAATTTCAGTTGGCTCGCGCGCTGCAGAAGAGTGGGGCTAATGACGAGGCGGCTGCGCTGTATCGCAGTCTGGTTGAGCGCGGCTATTTCGCGGCGCTGACCAATTACGGCTGGATGCTCAACGGCGGCCTCGGCGTTGCGAAAGACCAGAAGGCCGCTGTCCGGCTCTATCTTCTCGCGGCACAACAGGGCGACAATTTCGGGATGTTCAACACCGCGATGGCCTATGACAGCGGCGAAGGGCTTCCCTACGATCCGCGGCAGGCAGCGCGCTGGATCTATGCCGCGATCCGGCTCGGGCATGATTATTCGGTTCGCATGATGGTGCAACGGCCGGACGGCTGGACCCGCGACTTCCGGATCGAACTGCAGCGCCTGCTGCAACGCGCCGGCGCTTACGATGGGCCGCTCGACGGCAATCTCGGTCCGGGCGTTGAAACAGCGCTGCGTCGCGTGAAGGATCTGCCTTTCGCGCCGACTCCGGGCGGCAATGTCCCGAAGGAGCGCTTCGACGCAACGACGATTCCGGTCAATGCCCCGCTGTCGCCGCGTTGATCGGAAACGATCAGCGCGCGCCGGGTTTCGACAGATTCAGTCCGTTGTTCGGCTCGTCGACCGGATCGAACCGCGTCGGAGGAGGCGCATTCAACGGCAAAGAACCCGGATCGAATTTCGGAGCCGGCGCATTGACCGACACGTCCTTCGGATCGAACCGCGGCTTGGGCGCGTTGACTGGCGGTGAATCGCGGTCGAAGCGCCGCGCCTCGTTGTCACGGTCGCGACCGCGTCTGCGGTCGCGACCGTCCGCTTCCGGATTACCGCCGCGGCCGTCGGCGCACAGCGCGTAACGCACCTGGCATTGGCCGCCGCCCTTTTCCCGTTCGCAATACTCGAACGCGTTCTGCCCGGCGGTCTCAAACGAATCGCCTGCGCTCGTGAAGGCCTGGGTAAAATTGGTGCGAGACCGTCGCCCGCGCTCGGCGTAGCGCGTCAGCGCAAAGCCGAGACAATTCGGCGCCGCGACCGACGTGACTTTCGGATCGCGGCCCGACCGCCGCTGTAGCCGTTCCAGCGCGACAATCTCGGTTTCGCGACGCGTGCGACCCACCTCGGCGGCAAAGTTACCGAGCCCGTCAAAGGCGATCGCGACCCACGGCGAGGGCGCAGGCATCGTCATCATCTTGGTGATCGTGGCGCGGGTCAATTGTCCGTCGGCATTCAGGTTGGCGAATTTCTGAAACTGCGCGAGGCCGCGCACGGTCTCCTGGTTGAGCTGGCCATCGAGATTCTCGATCCGCAGGCCGAAATCGTACAATCGCTGCTGGATACGCAGGACGACATCCTGCGACGGTGTGAATGCGTCCTCACCGTCGCGTACCGCGGGCGCGGACGCATCGCGCTCCTCGATCCGAATTTGCCGCGTGCCGCGTTCCAGACGCTCATTGGCGCACCACCGCGTATTGGCCTCCTGCGCCGCGGTACCGCTTGCGTCCTCGACCCGCAGATCGGTCCAGCCATAAAAGGCCTGCTCGCCTTTGGCAGCTTCCTGCTGGATCAGCGCGCTCATCTTCACCAACGCCAGCGCCTTACCCCCTGCATCGAACTGGGCGAGCTTGCAGCGCAGGATCACGACGTCGTCGGCTGCCGCCTTGCGGCAGACCTCGCCCTGCAAACGCTCCGCAATCTCGGTCAGGCGTCTGGACTTGTCCGAGTCGCGTGCCGTGCGCGCGTCGGCCGCGCGTGCCAGAACGGGCGTGACAAGGTTGAGACTGTCGCGATCCGCACACAGAAGCGGACGTTGCGGGGCGGCGATCGATTCGTGCAATCGCAACGCGGTCTGCGCCTGAGCAGCACCCGCAATGATCGTGGTCAGAACAGCCACAAGAGCGAGCTTGGCTACGCACGCCATCGGGAAAACCCTCGAAGGAAATGGTATTTTGATCCTACGGTCAAAGCCGCATGGTCACAAGGTTTGGGGTCGCGAAACGCCAGGCTGAGCGCTGTCACATTGCCTTGATCCGAACCGCCGATACTGCGGGCATTTACACACCCTCTGCCGCCGGCAAGGGCGCGCGGCCACGGATCATGTCGGCTGCTTTCTCCGCAATCATGATCACGGGCGCATTGGTATTGCCGCCGATCATGCGAGGGATGATCGAGGCGTCGACCACGCGCAAACCGTCTACGCCGCGCAGCCTCAATTCGGCATCGACGACATCCTCGGCATTCTTTCCCATGGCGCAGGTGCCAACCGGGTGGAAACAGGTCTGCGCCGATGAACGGATGTAATCCTTCAACGCTTCGTCGCTTTGCGCCGCCGGACCGGGACAGATTTCGGCGCCGCGCACGCGCTCCCACCCCGGCGCTTCAAGCACGCGGCGGGCAAAGCGCAAGCCCCGCAGGAGATCGTCGAGATCGTCCGGCTCGCTGAAAAAGGCCGGATCGATCAGCGGCGCAAGCGCGGGATCTGTTCCCGCAAGCTTGACGGTGCCGCTGCTCTTCGGCCGCAGCAGCACGGTGATCAGGCCGTAGCCATGGCCGATCCCCATACGGCCATCGGCGCTGCGCTCCGCCGGCATCAGGATGAACTGGATATCCGGCCGGTCGAGGCCCGGTTTCGATCGCACGAAGCCGCCGGCCTGCAGCCCGGTATTGGCGAGAAGCCCGCGCCGGAACAGCGCGTATTTGACGATGGTCGCGGTCATCCAAGGCAGGGTGCGCCATGACATGCCGTAGGGAATGGTGGTCGGCGTCGAATATTGCACCGGCGATGTGATGTGATCCTGCAACTTGCGCCCGACCTGCGGCGCGTGATGCAGCACCTCGATGCCATGCGCCCGCAATTCCGCGCCGTCGCCGATCCCGGAGCGCATCAGGATCGCGGGCGATGCGAACACGCCGGCGGACAGGATGACCTCGCGCCGCGCAGCGATCCGGCGCCGCTCTCGCACCTGTATGACATCGACTCCCGCTGCGCGCCGCCCTTCGAATGCAATGCGTGACACCAGCGTATCGCAGAGAATGGTGAGGTTCTTGCGCGTGCGCGCATCCTTCAGGAAAGCGGTGGCGGCGGATTCGCGACGGCCATTGCGGATCGTGACCTGCCTGTGGCCGAAGCCTTCCTGCTCGCGTCCGTTAAAGTCTTCGGTGCGCGGAAGCTGCAGCGAGTCGGCCGCGTCGAGCATCATCTCGGTCAGCGGATTGTAGCTCTCGCAATCACTGACATTCAGTGGACCGCCAACGCCGTGATAGGGCGAGGCGCGGAACTGCTCGTTGTTTTCGGATTTGCGGAAATAGGGCAGCACCTCGGCATAGGACCAGCCCGGATTTCCCCACGCCGCCCAGTCGTCGTAATCGGATCGGTGCCCGCGGATATAGATCGAGCCGTTGATCGAGCTCGAGCCGCCGAGCACACGGCCGCGCGGAAGGAATACCTTGCGGCCGGCGACATGCGGTTGCGGCTCCGACCAGTAGCGCCAGTTCAGCTTCGGATGCTTGATCAGCCAGGTCACGCCCAGCGGCATATGGATCAGCGGATGGCGGTCCGGCGGCCCGGCCTCGATCAGGCACACTCGAACATCTGGGTCTTCGCTCAACCGGCTTGCGAGCACGCAGCCGGCTGAGCCGCCGCCCACGATCACATAGTCGAAGTCGGAGTCGCCCGGCGTTGCATGCGCGGCGGACATGCGTCCTCCCATTTCCGGCGTCATTGACAGCGCCATTTCGTTCAGCAGAATGGCATTCCAAAATCGGACTGGCAACACGTCCCCAGCCGGGGCAGGTTGCGAAGTCGCATAACGAATAAATCAGCGGAGGACGCATGGCACCGGCGACGCCCAGGCTCGAATTCGTTTTCAGGATCAAGATGCTGCTCGGCATCCGTCAGAAGTTCGGCCCGTTGCCGCAGGGCAGCATCCGCGGCTTCGTGTCGGCTGCCGGCGGTACCGTCGAAGGCCCACGGCTGAATGGCCGCGTGGTGCCAAACAGCGGTGCGGACTGGGCGCTGTATCGTGACGATCACACCGTCGGCTTCGACGCGCGCTACATGCTGGAAGCCGATGACGGCACGCCGATCTACATGATGAACCGCGGCTACCGGCACGCACCGCCCGACGTTGCGGCGCGCCAGGAGGCGCTCGAGCCGGTGGAGCCGACTGAATATTACATGCGGATCGCGCCTACGTTCGAGACGCCGATCGGCAAGCATGACTGGCTGACGCGTACGATCATCGTCGGCTCGGCCGAACGCCGCAGCGATCATTCGATTTTCGATTACTACGCGGTACTTTGAAGCTCATCCGCCGGTCATCGCATCCCGCGTCAACTGTCATCGTCCGCGCAAGCGGGCGAGCCAGTGAAGATCGGGACTGACATTGTTTGCTGGATGCCCCGCCTTCGCGGAGCATGACAACAATGTGCGACAAGGCGGAAATCCTCAGCTAAACACCTGCCGCATCTCCGTCACCTGCTCGAGCTCCTCAAGCCGCCCGACCAACTGCCGCACCGCCGTGCCATTCATCGGCTCGCGCGCAACGGCGAGGCAGTCTTCAACCTTCCGCCGCAACGCGCTTTCATCCATCGGGTTGAGCGGATGGCCGAGCGGATCGATCACCTCGCTTGTCACGCTCCGACCATCCGCAAGCGACAATGTCAGCGCGCCGCGCGTCGATTGTTCAAGCGTCCAAGACGGCTCAACCATGTGATACACCTTGTCCGCAAGCGCATGCAGCCTCGGATCGGAGAGCCGCTCCGCTGAGAAGTCGCGCAACGTCACGTCGCCCTGCCCCAGCGCGACCGCGACCGTGAACGGGACGGAGAATTTAGCGTCGATCGCGGTCTTCGGCCGGCGCTTCTGCGCGGGCGGGTCGCACAGCACCGCAAAGAACGGGCTGACCGTGATATCGATCCGTCCGATGCGATCGGCATCGATCGCTTGCTTGCGCACCATCGACAGCGCGCCTTCGACAAAGGCATGGGTGCCCCGGCAAGAGGGCCAGGGCTTGAAGCTGACCTTGGCGCCTTCGTAGTCCTGCCCCAAGCCGTTCAGCATGCGCGCAGCATCGAACCTGCCGCGCGCGAAATTCGCATACAGCCCGCCCGGTCCCTCGATTGGCCGGTCGAAGGCCTGCAGACCGCGGCGCGCCAGTAGCGCCGCCGTCACGCCCGCGCGGGCGCTGAAGCCATCCCGGACCGCACGCAGATGCGACGCCGGATAGCTCACCAGCGCATCGCTGAACACCGCCTGACAGGAGGCGAGCGCCAAACTCTGCACGATCTCCGCTTCGGACAGTTTCAACACCCGGGCCACGGCAGCGGCGGCGCCGTAAGCGCTCAGCATCGGGATGAAATAGAAGCCACGCTTCTCCACGCTTTCGGTCAGACCCAGCGCCAGCCGGCACGACAGGTCGGCGCCGATCGCAACCGCATCCAGGAATTCGCGTCCGCTCACGCCGCCAGCAAACTCCGCAGCCGCGAGCGCGGCTGGCACGACCGCAGCATGCGGATGCACCAGCGTCGCGTCGTGCGTATCTTCGAAATCGAGTGCGTGTGCCATCGCCCCGTTGGCGAAGGCAGCCATGATCGGCGAGGTGCGGAAGTCGAACCCAAGCACGGTGCAAGCTCCGCTTTCCCCGCTTTCTCTCGCAAGCGCAGCAAAAGCATCGCAACCCTCGCCGAGGCCGCTCGCAGCCGTCATCACTCCGATGGCATCGATCGCCGCGCGCCGCGTTATCGCGCGGACCTCCGCCGGTACCGTCGCCGATGCAACATGGCGGGCCAGCGTCGCTGAGATTTCAGGCGCGGCATTCATGACGTTCCCCCGGCTCGGGCTTTGTGCGGATGTCTTCCGCGTTTCTTGCGTGCAAACTAGCAAGCCGATATTGTGCCATCCAGTGATATGGCATTCCGATAAACGAAACGCGACATGATGGGAGGACGGCTCACTCAGGGACTGCGCCGCGCAGCGCAGGTCAAGCCTGCCGGCGTGGCAGCGATCGATGGCGCACATCGCTATTCCTGGAGCGAGGTCATGTCGCGTGTCGCGCGAGCAGCAGGAATTCTCCGCGACGGCAAGCTGTCGGACGGCGGACGCGTGGCGATCCTCGCGCTCAACAGCCACCGCTATTTCGAGATCTACTACGCGATCCCTTGGGCGGGCGGCGCCATCGTGCCGCTGAATACCCGTCTGGCGCTGCCAGAACTGCAATATATCCTCGAGGATTCAGGTGCCGAAATCCTGATCGTCGACGAGAATTTCGTCTCGGTGGCGCAGGCCATCCGCGAGCGCGTGCCGGGTCTGCGCATGCTGCTGCACATTGCCGATAGTCCCGCGCCCGACGGCTTTGCGGACTATGAGACACTGATCGCAACGACTGAGCCGGCGGCGGATGCCGGCCGTCACGGCAGCGACCTTGCTGGAATTTTTTATACCGGCGGCAGCACCGGCAAGGCCAAGGGCGTCATGCTCAGCCACGACAACATGGTCACCAATGCGGTGAACGGCTGCTACATGATCGGCTACGATCCGAGCAGCGTGTATCTGCATGCCGCACCGATGTGCTACCTCACCGACGGCATGTCGACGCTATCGATCACCATGGCCGCGGGCACGCATGTCTTCATCCCGCGCTTCGAAGTCGAGACCTGTCTCGACGCTATGGCCCAGCACCGCGTTACCAACATCGCGTTGGTGCCGACCATGATCAGCATGATCGTGAATTCACCCGGCATCGAGAAGCGCGACCTGTCGAACCTGCGGCAATTCATGTTCGGGTCTTCGCCGATCACCGAAGGCACCCTGAAGCGCGCGGTCGAACTCTGGCCCAATATGAAATTCCTTCACGGCTGGGGCATGACCGAATTGTCGCCGATCGGCAGCATGATTCCGCATCACCTGCGGGATCCCAAGGTCTCAGGCGACAAGCTGAAGTCCTGCGGCGTGGCACCGCCCAATGTCGAGGTCATCATCGCCGACGAGGATGGCAAGGAAGTCCCGCGCGGCACCATCGGGGAAATCCTGGTGCGCGGCCCGATCGTGATGCAGGGCTACTGGAACAAGCCGGAAGAAACCGCGGCGGCCTTGCGCGGCGGCTGGCTGCATACCGGCGACGCCGCAATCATGGATGAGGACGGCCTGATCTTTATCGTCGACCGGCTCAAGGACATGATCATCTCCGGTGGCGAGAACGTGTATTCCACCGAGGTCGAGAACGCGATCTCGGTGATGCCGGAGATTGCCGAAGTTTCGGTGATCGGCATTCCCGATCCGAAATGGGGCGAAACGGTCCATGCCATCGTGGTGCCGCGCAACGGCGCATCCGTGACGGCCGAGGCGGTGCAGGCGCATTGCCGCAATCTGATCGCCGGCTACAAGTGCCCGCGCAGCGTGGAATTGCGGACCGAGCCGCTCCCGGTATCCGCCGCCGGCAAGATCCAGAAAAACGTGCTGCGCGAGCCATATTGGCGCGGTCAGGAGAAGCGAGTGAATTAAAGCGCGCGACCTGACCGGCAACAAGCATCGCGCCACAAAGCAAACAACGGCGCGGCAAGGGAGGACGACAATGTCGAGCAACGATAGCACGATCGCTCCGCCGGCCCGGGTCGGTTTCTTCGGCCTCGGCGCGATGGGATGCGGCATGGCGGTCAATCTGGTGAAGGCCGGCTTCGCGGTCTCGGCCTACGATCCGTCCGCTGACGCGCGCAAGTCTTTCGAAAGCCGCAGCGGCGCCAAGGCGGTCGCGACACCGCGCGAGGCATGCGAGAACCAGGACGCGATCGTCACCATGCTCGGCGACGGCAAGATCGTGCGTGCGGCGCTGTTCGGCGGCGACGCTCCGATCACGGCTGCGAAGACCGGAACGCTGGTGATCGACTGCTCGTCCTCCTCGCCGCCGGACACGCTCAGCCTTGGCCAGGATCTGGCGCAACGCGGCCTCACCCTGATCGATGCGCCCGTCTCCGGCGCGCAAAAGGGTGCCAACGACGGCACGCTGACGCTGATGGTCGGCGGCGATGCCGCCCTCGTGAAACGCGCCGACACGATCCTTCACGCGATGGGCAAGTCGATCTTCCATACCGGCCGGCTTGGCGCCGGTCATGCGATGAAGACCATCAACAATTATATCGCCGCGCTGAACCTCGTCTCGGCGCTGCAGGGCCTGCTGGTGGGGAAGAAATACGGACTCGATCCGGAGCAGATGGTCGACATCATCAATGCATCCTACGGCCGCAATGCCGCGACCGAATTCGTGGTGAAGCAGCAGGTCACGTCCGGCAAATTCGCCGCCAACTTCAAGATGTGGCTGATGGCGAAGGATGCCAATGTGATGGCCGAGACCGCGCGGCACGTCGGCTATAACGCGCCGCTGCCGCAGGATCTGACGGCCTGGCTCGCCGACGCGGAAAAGATGCTCGGCCGCGATGTCGACTTCACCAACATGTACAAATACTTCGACACGTTCTGGGAGAAGGAGAAGGCGGCGGGGTAGTCTCGTCTTCACCTCCCCCCGAAAGGGGGAGGTCGATTGCCGGCGCGAAGCGCGGGCAATCGGGTGGGGGTCGGTTGCGAATTCGAATGGGGGGCCCCCCCCCCCCCCCCCCCCCCCGGGGGGGGGGGGGGGCCCGGGGGGGCGGCGGCCCCCCCCCGCCCCCCAACAACACCACCCCCAACCCCC
>CAZXJZ010000013.1:0-44518 GCA_964641065.1 uncultured Hyphomicrobiales bacterium
CCCGATCTCGATGCCGCCGGAGACGGGCCTGTCGGCTCGATCGTCGAGCTGCGCCGGTTCGAGGACGCCCGCGGCCGCGAACGCGTCGCCCTGGCTGTGCGGTCCGATCTCGATCTCAATGCCCAGGTCAAGGCCTCCGGCGCGACATGGCTCGATCGCCAGCTGATCGCGCGCGAGCCCGTAGCGCCCGGCAGCGCTGGGTTCGGAGCGGAGGTGCGTGCCGCGATGGAGAGCCGCACCGAGCAACTCATCGAGCAGGGTTTGGCTCGCCGGCAGGGCCAGCAGGTCATCTATACGCGCAACCTGCTTGAGACGTTGCGGCGGAAGGAGCTCGATTCGATCGGCGAGAAACTCACGGCCGAAATGGGCTTGCCATTTCGCAAATCAGCAACCGGAGACTATGTCGTCGGCCTCTATCGCCAGCGCCTGATGCTCGTCTCCGGCCGCTTCGCCATGATCGACGATGGCCTCGGCTTCCAGCTCGTGCCCTGGTCACCATCGCTGGAACGCAATCTCGGCAAGCATGTCTCCGGGGTTGCCCGCTCCGACGGTGGCATAGATTGGAATTTCGGCAGACGACGTGGGCTTGGTCTCTAGTGCCGTGACAACCCTGACCGGCTCCCATAGAGCTTTCGCCATCGTGAATGAGGGCCTGACCGATGGACATCTTCGACCGCCTGAAGGCGGCAGCCGCTTCCGACTGGCAGAGCTACGTCGACCACGACTTCGTGCGCCAAATGGGAGCGGGCACGCTGCCGCAAGCCGCGTTCCGCACCTACCTCGTGCAGGACTATCTGTTCCTGATTCAGTTCGCGCGCGCCTATGCACTCGCGACGTACAAGAGCCGCTCGCTCGCCGACATGCGGGCGGCACAGGCGGGCCTCGCTGCCATCCTCGACGAAATGGACCTGCATGTGCGGCTGTGCGGCCGCTGGGGACTGTCGCCGGAGAAGATCGAAGCCGCGCCCGAACATCAGGCGACGGTGGCCTATACCCGCTTCGTGCTGGATTGTGGGGCGGCCGGCGATCTGCTCGATCTCCATGTGGCGCTGGCGCCTTGCGTCATCGGCTATGCCGAGATCGGCCGCAACCTGGCACCGAACGGCGTCGACGCGCTCGGCGACCATCCCTATCGCGAATGGATCGCCGAATATGCCGGCGAGACCTATCAGGACGTCGCCGCGCGGGCGCGCCGTCATCTCGACGATCTCGCGGCGCGGGCGATGACCGAGCGGCGTTTCACCGAGCTGGCCGCGCTGTTCGGCAAGGCATCGCGGCTTGAGGCCGACTTCTGGCAGATGGGACTCGACGTCGCCGGGCAATGATCGACGCGCGTAAGGTCACTTCCGCAGCCGGCAAGTATTTTTGCCTGCACCTACGCGGTTCTGCGATCGGTCGATAATTGCGATTGAAACAACGCATATCACTTGCCTTTGCTGGTGTCGCGAACGCCATGCAAAGGAATCTAGCTTGTCCGCAACTAAGATTCTCTGGGGTCAGATCCTCACCGTCTTCTCGATCGTGCTCTCGACGACCTGGGGCGCGACGCAATGGACGGCCTGGCGGCTCGGCTTTCAATCGCAGCTGGGCACATCGTGGTTCGACCTTGCCGGTCTTCCTGTCTATCCGCCTCCGGCCTTTTTCTGGTGGTGGTACTTTTTCGATGCATACGCGCCTCACATTTTCCTGGAAGGCGCCGGCATCGCTGTGTCCGGCGGCTTCACGGCAATCGCGGTCGCCATCGGAATGTCAGTCTGGCGCGCCCGTGAGGCGAAAAGCGCCGAAACCTATGGTTCAGCGCGATGGGCGAGTGTCCAGGAGGTGAGGGCCGCAGGCCTGCTTGGTCCGGACGGCGTCGTGCTCGGCCGGCTGGATGGCGAGTATCTTCGCCACGACGGACCGGAGCATGTGCTGTGCTTCGCGCCGACCCGTTCGGGCAAGGGTGTCGGCCTCGTTGTGCCCTCTCTCCTGACCTGGCCCGGATCCGCGATCGTTCACGACATCAAGGGGGAGAACTGGCAGCTCACGGCCGGGCTGCGATCGCGCTTCGGCCGGGTGCTCCTATTCGATCCGACTAACGCGGAAAGCGCGGCCTACAATCCTCTGCTCGAGGTTCGGCGCGGTGAATGGGAGGTTCGCGACGTGCAGAACGTCGCAGATGTCCTGGTCGACCCGGAAGGCTCGCTAGAGCGCCGGAACCACTGGGAGAAGACAAGTCACTCGCTTCTGGTCGGCACGATCCTTCACGTCCTCTATGCCGAGGAGGACAAGACGCTCGCCGGTGTCGCGTCGTTCCTCTCCGATCCTCGCCGCCCGATCGAAACCACCCTGGTTGCGATGATGACGACGCCGCATCTCAGCAAAGAGGGACCGCATCCCGTCGTCGCCTCGGCCGCGCGGGAGTTGCTGAACAAGTCGGACAACGAGCGGTCCGGCGTTCTCTCTACCGCCATGTCGTTCCTCGGACTCTACCGCGATCCCGTCGTGGCGCAGGTCACACGACGCTGCGACTGGCGTATCGCGGACATCGCCGGCGATGAAAAGTCGTCCACCCTCTACCTAGTCGTGCCGCCGTCTGACATCAGCCGCACCAAGCCTCTCATTCGATTGATCCTCAATCAGATCGGCCGCCGACTTACGGAAGATCTGAAGGCGACTGATCGACGTCATCGCGTGCTGCTAATGCTCGATGAATTCCCGGCGCTCGGTCGTCTCGATTTCTTCGAGTCGGCTTTAGCGTTCATGGCTGGCTACAAGCTGAAATCCTTCCTGATCGCGCAGTCATTGAACCAGATCGAAAAGGCGTACGGCGCCAACAACTCGATCCTCGATAATTGCCATGTCCGCGTCAGCTTCGCGACCAACGATGAGCGCACGGCCAAGCGCGTGTCCGACGCACTCGGTACCGCCACCGAGATGCGCGCCATGAAAAACTATGCTGGCCACAGGCTTAGCCCGTGGCTGGGACACTTGATGGTGTCCCGCCAGGAGACCGCGCGGCCCCTCATGACTCCGGGCGAGGTCATGCAGCTGCCGCCCGACGACGAGATTGTGATGATCGCCGGCGTTCCGCCGATCCGCGCGAAAAAGGCACGATACTTCGAGGACGCCCGTCTCGCCGAACGCATCTTGCCGCCGCCGAAACCGGATGCGGAGGTGCCGGGACCGAAGCCTGACGATTGGTCGACCCTTGCTGCGATAAGGCCAATCACTCACACCAAGGTCGATAAAGCTGCTGCGGAACGGGCCGAACCATCCGCTTTCATCATGTCGCCAGATGGCAAGTTCGACTCCGACTCGGCCAACGCCGGCCTGCGGCGCGAGCCTGGCCTCGAGCGTTTTAAAGACATCGCGCCCGAGACAGCGAAGCATCCGGTGAACGAGTTCGAGCCCGACCACGATGAAAGCGATGACGACGCGGCGCGAAGGCGCATCGTCACCCGCAGCATGCGCCAGGTCGCCCGGCAGGCGGCGATGGATCCTCAGGACGGCATCGAGCTTTGACATGGAGAAGAAAGCCCGTCTCTCCGTCTATCTCGACCCTGCCGTGATGCGCGCGCTTGCCGACTATGCTGCGCGCCGCGGTCAGTCGCGGTCCTTGATCGCGGAAGCTGCTGTTGCGTCTTTCGTTTCCGCAGATTCCGACGAGCGCCGCGAAGCGGCAACCGCAAAGCGGCTGGACGGCCTCGGACGTCATCTTCAGCGCCTTGAACGCGATCTCGGAATCAGCGTGGAAATGCTGGCCATATTCATTCGTTTCTGGCTGGCTTCGACGCCCCAGCTTCCAGATGCCGCCCAGGCGGCGACTCGCGCAAAAGCAGGCGAGAGGTACGAGAGTTTCCTCGAGGCACTCGGCCGTCGGCTCGCTAAGGGACCAAGGGTGTTGCAGGAAATCGGAGAAGACATCGCGTCTCGGCCGGCCAATCCCGAATCCAAGCCGGACCAAAGCTAATTCAAAGCGTGCCCCCATCGAGAGATGAAAAGTGTCCCGGCTTTGTGCGACCAGACGCTTGCCTCATATCGGCTAATTCTGTTTCCTAGAAAAATTCTAGTGTCGATTAGCCCACGGTGAGCGCAACCCAACCGCTGTTCGCTCCAGCTCGCAGTCTGTGAAGTCACTTTGATTTTCGTGCTCTTGCGAACGCACGGTCGGTTGCCATGAAGCGCTGGATCATGGGCGCCACGATCTTCGCGACATCGGGAGCCGATTGACCGCTCTCCCGTCCGATCGCGTCTGCATATGCGATGAGGTTGCGGTGAACCGCGGCGGGCAATTCGATTGTCATCTTGATCGGCTTGTCGTCTTCAATCGCGCCGAGCTTGAGCTTGCTCATCTGCTTGCTTCCTGTTGACCGTAGGGCGCCATGACGAGATCGCGGTTGACGATCACGCGTACCGGGAAGCCTTGGCGGATGGTGAGCGTCGGTTGGATGTTGAGCTGCCGGCGGACGAGCTGCTGGCCGGTATTGTTGATGGAATCCTGCGAGCCTCGGCGCAGCGCGCGCAAAAGATCGCTCTCGTCCTGATTGGAGCCCAGCTCGGCGCCGACGCTGAGCAAGGTGGAAAGAGCCGCGGCTTTGATCAGATCCCCCCAATGATAGTCGACCTCATCCTCGAGACCGGAAAAGCCGCGAGCGTCGGCACCTTGCTGGCGCTCGAGCACGATCGACTTGCCGTCGGGCAGCATAATACGATTCCAGACGAGCAGCACGCGCTTCTGTCCGAACGACACCTGACTGTCATACTGGCCGATCAGCCTCGATCCCTGCGGAATAAGCAGGAATTTTCCGCTAGGCGTGTCATAGACGTGCTCGGTCACCTGTGCGGTAACCTGGCCGGGCAGGTCGGACTGAATGCCGGTGAGAAGCGCCGCCGGAATCACCGTGCCGGCCTGGACGACATAACGAGATGTCGGATTGGCAAGGCGATCTTGGCTCACCGTACGGCGATCGACCGAACCGCTGACGAAGGCGAGCTTGCGATCCTGCATGTTCTGTACCGCATTCGGATCGAGCGGCGACGCTTCTGCGGGTACGCCGGGCGCGGTGCCTGGCATCGCGCTTCCTGTTGTCGGCGCAACAGGCGCTGATACACGAATAGCCGTTGCGGCGAAGAGTTTGCTGAGGCGGGCGGCCTCGATCTCCTGCAGTCGGCGTTGCTCTTCCGGCGTTATGCCGGGCTGTGGCAAGGGTCCACCCGCAGGGATTGCCTGGCCCTGGTTCTGCGCGCTCAGGATCGGCCGGCCGAGGTCTCCCGGTAAGGGCGGTCCGAGTTTGGGGATTCCGGTATAGTCGCGCGGCAAGTTCGTCAGACCGTCCGCGGTTGGACGATTCTCGGTCGAATAAAGCTCTTTGGCTGTTGGGCCGGCATTTCGGGTCTGGAGCGCGTAGATCAGTGCGCCTGCTATTGCGAGGCCCGATACGCCACCGAGTCCGACCAGTACCTTGCGCGACAACCGGGTAACCCGTGGGCGCTCGGGACGCAGACGCAAATCCGGCGTGACTTCTTGCGCACTCTGCGGAGCTTCCGTCATGACTGGCGCCTCCCGTCGGTACGGACGATGCGGACGCGGCGCTCGTTGTTCTGGTCGCCGAGCCGCAGCTCTGCAGCGCCGAACAGCCGGTCGACGATGTAGTAGTTCTGGCGGGCACGGTAGTTGACGAGTTCGGTGTCGCCGCCCGGCCCTACAATAAAGAGCGGCGGCATTTCGCCCTGGCGGATGCCTGATGGGAACTCGATATAGACCTTGATGCCGTCATCGAAGGCGCGCAGCGGCCGCCAGGCCGGCGTGTCGCCCTCAATCTGATAGCGAAAGTTGAGAGACGAGATGTCGACGCCCGTTGCGACCGGCTGCGCTGCGAGCGCCGCCGCGTTCTGCCGCCGCAAGGCGATGAGCTGGTCGTGCGGATACTGCCAAGACACCGATGCCATGTAAGTCTTGTCTGTCGAGTTCAGCTCGAGGAGATATGTCCGGCGATCGGTGTTGATGACGAGGTTTGTTTGCAGGTCCGGGCGCGTCGGCTTCACCAGGATATGGACCTGCTTCGCTTCACCCGTTCCGCTCTCGGTGTCGCCGATGATCCACCGTACCGTGTCGCCCGCCGCAACGGGGCCGGAGCCAACGAGCTGCTCGCCCGGTTGCAAAGCCACGTCCGTCACTTGGCCTGGCGCAGCATAGACCTGATAAAGCGCGCCGGGCGAGAATGGATAGACCTGCACGGCGTTGATAAAGCCGTTGCGCACCGGCTGCACACGCGCAGCTTTGTTTGCCTGCGTGATGCGATCCTTCGGATCCTTCGACTCCGGTGGCGCCTTCTCGCCTCCGACAGGCTTCAATTGACCGGGCAGCGGTAGCGGCTTCGGCACCTCAACGACTTGCACGGGCGCCGGCGGTTCCGCAGCCTGTGCAGCCGGCACGAAGTCGTCATAGGTGATGTCGGGCGGAATCAACTTCTGCGCGCAGCCGCCAAGCACCGTTGTGCCGATCAGAAGAACCGATGGGAGAATTCCGGGCTTCAAGAATGTCGGCGCTTTCATTGCGCGAGCTCCTTCGACCAGTTGATTGCATTGACGTAAATGCCAAGCGGGTTCTGCTTGAGCCGATCGGCATCGCGCGGTTGCTGCAGGGCGATCGTCAAAATCGCGGTCCAGCGCTCGATGAGGGCGAGTTGTCCGTTCTCGTAAGACCGCTCGAACCAGGCGACGCGGAAAGAATCCGGCGAGGCGCGGATGACACTAGAGACCTCGACTGCGATCTGGCGCTTGCCGACCTTGGTGAACGGATCGTTCGCGCGCGCATAGTCGTTGAGCGCGGCGGCACCCCGATCGGTCGTGAGTTCGTAGGCGCGCAGCCAGTTCTGGCGGACGATCACGGCATCGACCGGGATCGCACGAACCTGCTCGATAAAGCGCGCGAGGTGCCAGGCGATCTGCGGGTCGGCCGGCTTGTAGTCGGCGATGGCAGGACCAATAGCCTGCGCTTCACCGAGCTTGTCGATCTGCACCACCCACGGCACCACCGAGCCGCGCGCCGACTGCCAGACCAGACCGAAGGCAAGGCCGACCGACAGGAACAGCGACCCGAACGCCATCAAGCGCCAATTTCTCGCCTGCACGCGCGCGGAGCCGATACGCTCATCCCAGACCTGGGCGGCCCGCTGATACGGCGTCTCGGGTTCGGGCGTGGCGCCATAGCGCACCGATGGCCTGCGGAAGACATTCATCAGCGTTCATCCTGTCGGAGGGAGATCGAAGTGCCGCCGCCGTGGCTGTCGCCGGACCTGACGGCGTGAGCGGCGGTAGTCGCGCCATGGCTCATCGTCTGGCGGCGCTTCATGCGTTGCGCCCAGGCCGGCGGCGAAGATGAAGACGGAGCCATCTCGCCGTTGGATGCTCCGCCGATCGTGCCCATCGTCGACGAGCCGCCGGTCGCCGCAACGGCTCTGCGCGCTCCGCCGCGATAGCTCTCCGCCATTGAGCTGGCTGCGCGGCTCGCCGCCTGACTCACGGGGTGCGCCACTCGTGCCGCACCGGCACGCGTCGGGCCGGACAAGCCCGATGCGACGCCGGCCGCACCCTTCTGTCCCGCCGAAGCGAGGCTGTAAGAGGTCGTGGCACCTCCAGCGAGCGCAGCGCCACCCCGCGCAGCCGCGGCGGTCGCACCGATCGCGGCCCCTGCTCCCCTCGCAGCGATGCTGGCTGCGGCACCGCCCGCTACGATGGCGCCTCCTGCCGCGACCGCGGTCCCGACCGCTGATCCCGCGCCAAGCTGTGGGCCGCCTGAGATCAGACCGTTAGCGATGCCCGGTCCGAAGATGCCGAGTCCGAGCAGCGAGAGCGCGGCAAGCACGATCGCCATTGCGTCCTCGATGGTCGGCTGGTTGCCGCCGAAGCCCGCGGTGAACTCGGAGAACAAGGTCGAGCCGATGCCGATGACGACGGCGAGCACCAGGACCTTCACGCCGGAGGAGACGACGTTACCGAGTACGCGTTCGGCCAAGAAAGCCGTCTGTCCGAACAGCCCGAAGGGAATAAGAATGAAGCCGGCGAGCGTCGTCAGCTTGAACTCGATCAGCGTGACAAAGAGCTGAATCGCTAGGATGAAGAAAGCGAGCAGCACCATCGCCCAGGCGAACAACAGCACGACGATCTGGACGAAGTTTTCGAAGAAGGCGATGTAGCCCATCAGGCCGGAGATCGCTTCCAGGAGCGGGCGTCCGGCATCAAGGCCGACCTGCGCCACGCGGCCGGGTCGCATGAGATCGGTCGCAGTGAAGCCAGTGCCGGTCGCCTTGAGACCGAGGCCCGCGAAGCTCTCGAATACGATGCGCGCGAGCGCGTTCCAGTTGCTGATGATGAAGGCGAAGATGCCGACGAACAGCGTCTTTTTGACGAGACGTGCGATGATGTCCTCATCCGCGCCCCAAGACCAAAACAGGGCCGCCAGCGTGATGTCGATCACGATCAGTGTGGTGGCGATGAACGCCACCTCGCCGCCGAGCAATCCGAACCCGGAATCGATGTAACGGGTGAAGACCTCAAGAAAGCGGTCGATGACGCCGGTGCCGCCCATCAGCGCGCCTCATCGGATGGAATGGGAGTGCCGGACGTCGGAATCCGGTCTTGCGTCTTCGACGGCGTGTCGGTCGTCCGCGCAACTGGAGCGGTCGGCGCGAAAAAGCGCCGGCGGTTCTCCGCCCAGACGCGGCGGCAGGTGTCATCGGCCGCCAGTTGTTCAGGGGTTGTCTCACGACAACGTGCAAGTTCCACGAAAAGCGGATCGCTCGGTGCTGCCGGCGGAGCCACAGAGCGGCTCTCCTCGCGAGTGCGACTTGCTTCACCGATGGCGATGATGGCGATGGCGAGGACGACGGCAATCGCTGCGAAACGCAGGAGCGAGCGGACCGTGTTTCCACGATCGCTTTCGGCCCCGCGCTTGAACTGCAACCAGGCTTTGATCATTGGAACATCCGGACGGTCGTCGGCCGGTAGCCCGCCCCGGGCGTGAGGAACCGGCGGAGTTGCTCACGGGCTTGCTCCTGTGCGGCCGCGCGCTGGGCGGCTTCGAGGTTCTGCGCGCGGCCTTGTGCGGCCACGGCCGCCGTGAGATCTGCAAGCTGCTGGGTCTGCAAGGCGATGAGCTGATTGCCTGCCTGCATCGCCTGCAGCGCGCCGTTCGCACCCTGGCTCGCAGTCACGAGGGAAGACGTCTCCACGCGATTGGTGTCGAGGTTGGCAACAACACCGGCCTGAACCTTCATGGCGTCCTGAAGGGCTGCAATGGAGTTGCGCCAGCGCTCGCGCGCACCGTCGATCAGGGCCTGGTCGGCGGCTGTTGTGGATGCCGCGCCGTAGGTGGAGGAGAAGGCGTGATCGATCTGGCCAACGTCATAGGTGATGCGCTGCGCTTGCCCGAGGAGTTGCTGCGTGCGCTGGATCGATTGCTGGATCTGGTTGAGCGAGGACTGCGGCAGGCCCGCGAGATTGCGGGCCTGGTTGACCAGCATCTGCGCCTGATTTTGCAAGCCGTTGATCTGGTTGTTGATCTGCTCCAGCGCCCGCGCCGCCTGGAGGACGTTCTGGACATAGTTGCTTGGATCGTAGACGACGAGCTGAGCCGACCCCGGTGCGCTCCACAACGCAGTGAGGACGGCTGCCTTAGCAAGCGCGGCGCGGATATACGAGTGCTTCGTGCTCATGGTGCCTCCAGGTTGGTCAGGTCGGGAATAAGGTCGGCGGCCCAGAGGAGATCGCGCTCGGCGAGCCAACCATGAATGAAGCCATGCCCGCCGTGCTCGGCGAGGACACGATCGATGGCCGCGTGGTCCGTCTTGGATGAAGCGGCGCAGAAGGCGAGTGCGATCGGGCCGAGGCCCAGCTCGAATAGCCGGTTGCCCCGGCGGGACTGGCAGTAATAGTCGCGCTTGGGCGTGGCGCGGGCGATGATCTCGATCTGCCTGTCATTCAAGCCGAAACGACGGTAGATCGCCGTGATCTGCGGCTCGATCGCCCGCTCGTTCGGAAGAAATATCCGTGTCGGGCAACTTTCGACGATTGCGGGCGCAATCGGACTTCCATCGATGTCGGAGAGCGACTGGGTGGCGAAGACAACCGAGGCATTCTGCTTGCGCAAGGTCTTGAGCCATTCGCGCAATTGCGCCGCGAAGCCGCCATCATCGAGCGCAAGCCAGCCTTCGTCGATGATCAGCAGTGTTGGCCGGCCATCGAGTCGGCCTTCAATGCGATGGAACAGATAGGCCAGCACGGCGCCAGCGGCGCCGGTGCCAATCAGGCCCTCGGTTTCGAATGCCTGGACGGACGCCTCACCGAGGCGCTCGCTCTCGGCATCGAGTAGCCGGCCATAGGCACCCCCGATGCAGTAAGGCCGCAACGCCTGCTTGAGCGTCGCGGATTGCAACAGTACCGCAAGGCCTGTCATCGTCCGCTCCCCTAGGGGAGCGCTAGCAAGCGAGGTGAGCGCGGCCCAGAGATGCTCCTTCAGCTCCGGCGTCAGCGCGATCTGCTCGCGCGTCAGAATGTCGACGATCCAGTCGGCGGCCCATGCCCGTTCGGGCGTATGATGGATGCTGGCGAGCGGCTGGAGCGAAACGGAAGCCTCGGCGTCATCCGACAGGCTGCCGCCCAAGTCGTGCCAATCTCCGCGCATCGCAAGCGCGGCGGCTCGGATCGATCCCCCGAAATCGAAAGCGAACACCTGTGAGTCCGGATAGCGCCGGAACTGCAGCGCCATCAGCGCGAGCAGCACGGACTTGCCGGCGCCGGTCGGACCCACGACCAATGTATGGCCGACGTCGCCGACATGGAGGGAGAAGCGAAACGGAGTAGATCCTTCAGTCCGGCCGAAGAACAGCGGCGGCTCGGCGAAATGCTCGTCCCGTTCCGGGCCGGCCCAGACGGCCGAAAGCGGGATCATGTGCGCGAGGTTCAGCGTCGAGACCGGCGGTTGGCGCACATTGGCGTAGACATGACCCGGTAGCGAACCGAGCCAGGCCTCGACCCCGTTCAGCCCTTCCGCGATGCAGGTGAAGTCGCGTCCCTGGATGATCTTCTCGATCAGCCGCAACTTCTCGGCCGCGACGTTCCGGTCCTCATCCCACACCGTCACCGTTGCGGTGACATAGGCCTGGCCGACATCATCCGCGCCTAATTCCTGCAATGCCATGTCGGCATCGGCAGCCTTGTTGGCGGCGTCGCTATCAATCAGAATCGACGCCTCGTTGGTCATCACTTCCTTGAGGATCGCCGCGATGCTCTTGCGCTTGGCGAACCACTGGCGCCGAATCTTCGTCAGCAGCCGGACGGCTTCGGTCTTGTCGAGCAGGATCGCGCGTGTTGACCACCGATATCCGAATGCAAGCCGGTTGAGTTCGTCGAGGATTCCGGGATGAGTCGCCGTTGGGAATCCGATAATCGTGAGCGTGCGCAGGTGCGCGCTACCGAGACGCGGCTCAAGCCCGCCAGCCAAAGCTTGGTCCGCCAGCAGCGCATCGAGGTGCATCGGCGTCTCAGGGACGCGAACGCGCTGGTGCTTGGTCGAGACCGTCGAATGTAGATAGGTCAGCGTTTCGGAATCGTCGAGCCAATCGACCTCGGGCACGAATCCCTCGAAGAGCTGCAGCAAGCGACCTGTGCGGTCGATGAACCCGCGCAGCAGCTCATGCACATCGACGCCCGTCTGTTCGCGGCCTTCATAGAGCCAGCCCTCGGCGCGCGAAGCGTCCTCCGCAGGCGGCATCCAGAGCAATGTGAGGTAATAGCGGCTCTCGAAGTGAACGCCGGCTTCTTCGAACTGCTCGCGACGCTCGAGATCGACGAGGGCGGAGGCGGCTTCCGGAAACTTGCTGTCCGGATAGTCGGTCGCCGGATTGCGCTGCGCCTCGACAAAGATTGCCCAGCCTGAACCCAATCGCCGAAGCACGCTGTTGAGCCGCGCGGTCGTGCCGACCAGTTCGGCCGGTGTCGCGCTGTCGAGGTCCGGACCTCGGAACCGAGCCGTGCGCTGAAACGATCCGTCCTTGTTGAGCACGATGCCCGGCCCGACCAGAGCGGCCCAGGGCAAGTAGTCAGCGAGGCGGGCGATGCGGTCGCGGTACTCGGCGAGGTTCATCATGGTGGTGCCGCCTCACGACCGAAAGTACGCGGGGTAGCGCAGATGCCGGCGCACCACGTCGACGAATTGCGTGTCGCGCCGTGTGGCCCAGACTGCCGCGAAGTGGCCAGCTGCCCAGAGCATGATGCCGATGAGCCACAGCCGCAGGCCGAGGCTGACGGCGGCCGCGAGCGTGCCGTTGGCGATGGCGACTGCGCGCGGCGCCCCACCGAGCAGGATCGGATCGGTCAGCGCGCGATGGACTGGCGCATGGAAGCCGACGATGGGTTCGACCGCGTATGTCACAACAACGCTCCGCCGCCAAAGCTGAAGAAGCTGAGGAAGAACGAGCTCGCCGCAAACGCGATCGACAGCCCGAACACGATCTGAACGAGACGCCGGAAGCCGCCCGAGGTATCACCGAAGGCAAGCGTCAGGCCGGTCACGATGATGATGATCACCGCAATGATTTTGGCGACAGGACCTTCGATGGATTCGAGGATGCGTTGAAGCGGCGCTTCCCATGGCATCGATGAGCCGGCTGCGCTGGCAGGTGACACCGACAGCGAAGCGATGGTGATGATGGCGATGAACAATGCGACCTGCCTGCGCAGGCCGCGCGACAGCGCGGTCATGGATGGTCTCCGTTGCATGAAAAATCGCCGTCCGCTTCGGACGGACGGACGACATAGTCGCCGCTCGTGGGATCGAGACCGGCGACGAGTGAGAGTTCAGCCAGGCGCCGCTGCGCGCCACGACCGGCCAGCACTGCGATGATGTCGATCGTCTCCGCGATCAGGGCGCGCGGCACTGTCACCACAGCTTCCTGGATGAGTTGCTCAAGCCGGCGCAGCGCGCCGAGCGCGGTACCGGCATGGATCGTCCCGATGCCGCCGGGATGCCCCGTGCCCCAGGCTTTCAGAAGATCGAGCGCTTCGGCACCGCGCACCTCGCCGATCGGGATGCGGTCGGGCCGCAGGCGCAACGACGACCGCACCAGGTCGGATAGTGTAGCAACTCCGTCCTTGGTTCGTAGCGCCACTAGATTGCGGGCCTGGCACTGCAGCTCCCGGGTATCCTCGATCAGGACGACGCGATCGTCCGACTTGGCGACTTCCGCGAGCAACGCATTGGTCAAAGTGGTCTTGCCGGTCGAGGTGCCGCCAGCGACCATGATGTTGCGACGCTCCGCGACGGCCTCCCGCAGGAGCCCCGCTTGCGCCGTCGTCATGATGCCAGCCGTCGCATAGTCGTCGAGCGTGAACACGGCGACAGCGGGCTTGCGGATCGAAAACGTCGCGGCCGACACGACAGGCGGCAACAGCCCCTCGAATCTCTCGCCCGTTCCGGGCAGTTCCGCCGAGACGCGCGGAGCGCGATGATGGACCTCGACGCCGACGTGATGTGCGACCAACCGGATGATGCGCTCGCCGTCAGCAGGCGAAATATTTGTGCCCGTGTCGAACAATCCCTCCAAGAGACGGTCAATCCACAGGCGACCGTCAGGATTTAGCATCACTTCAACGACGCTCGGGTCTTCGAGGAAGCCAGCGATGTCCGCGCCAAGCGCGGTACGCAACATCCGAGCGCCGCGTGTTAATGCCTGAGTTGAATGTCCTTCCGATCCCATTGCGCCCCCACATCTCGCCGACAAACAGCGGCACAGGGGCCAAATAGAAGAGGCAATAAGCTAACTCGTGCAACAACTGTCAGACGGTCATCGTAGCGCGGCGAAAAAATACAGGCCGAATATGATTCTTCTGGTCAAATGTCAGTGCCATTGTAAGTCGGCGGCACAGCCGGATGGGCCTTCAACAATGACAGAAATCGCTTTAAAGTCGGATTTTCATTGTTGCGTCGCCAGTAGGCCGCGTATCCAAGTCGGCTCGGCCCATTGCCGTCGCGGATTTCGCGATATACGACATCGGCAAGCATGTTGCCGCTCGATGACTCGCAAATCAAGGATACGCCCCGCTTGCGGTTGACTAGGCTGAGGAGATGATCGTGCTTTATATTAACGCGTTTGACGTTCGGGCGAGCGCCCGGAGAGGTCAGCTTGCTGAGCAGAATGTCCTCTATCTCCGATCCGGGATCGTGCATGCTCATAAGGAAACGTTCGTCCTTCAGTTCGGTCCAATAGACGAAGTTGCGCTCGGCGAGAGGGTGCGCTTTGGGGAGGGCGACCATAATTCGCTCCGACCACAAGCTCATACTTGCGTAGTCGTGATGGACAGGTTCGCCCAGAACTATTGCAACGTCGATGACGCCACGATCAAGAAGCGGGATCAGCTTTGACCGAGCGGCTTCCATGGCGTTGATGTCAACCTTTGCGTGTTGCTCAGTGAAGGCGCACAAAGTGTCGGCGAGCGCTCCGCTCGACAGCGAGGTATAGAATCCGAGAGCCAAACGGCCCGCGTTCCCGACTTTCGCAGCTTTAGCGCGGCTCTCCATACTATCCAGTTCAGCGAGAACACGTTTGGCACCGATCACAAAGCTTTCGCCTTCAGTGGTTAGAAACGCACCGCCAGTCGAGCGCTCGAACAGCATCACGCCGAGGCGATCCTCAAGCTCGCGAATCCGCTTGCTCAACGTCGGCTGCGCAACACTGAGCACGCCAGCCGCGCGCCGAAAACTGCGATGCTCCGCTGCGGCGACGACATAGCGCAGATGCGGTACGTCCACGCACATTTTCGGTGTTCCTCCATTCCATCGCAACAGCGCCGCGATCCGCAACCCTACCGAGCGTTCAAGGCGACCAGCCGCATCGACTTAGCGGCCGTGTCTTAGCGCTGCTATGTTCTCCTTGATACGCGTTTCGCTGAGCCTGCTAGCTGACCCTTGCTCGGTATGTGTCATCTGGCGGACAGGCGGTAACATTGAGATTCCTCGAAGGAGTAGCCAATTGGGCGGCGCGGAAATCCTGCGGAGTCATGCCCGTTTGCTTGCGGAAGAAGCGGGCGAAGTGTGAAGGGTCCCCGAAGCCCAGCTCGTATGCAATTTCGTTAATAGCGCTGTTGGTAAAAACCAATTCGCGCTTGGCTTCTGTCAAAACGCGCTGGCGGATTAGATGCCCGGCCGTCACGCCGGCGACACGCTTAACATGATCGTTTACTCGGTCGGTAGTCATGGCCAGCCGGTCAGCGTAGAATCCGATCTCACGATTCTGCCGGAAATTGTCCTCGATCAAACGCTTCAATGTTTCGACGGTACGATCGGCACATCCCAGGCTTAAGGCTTCTGTTCGCGCGCGGATTTGCTGTCTACGACCAATTTCGATCGCGATCAATGAGAGTAAGGCGCGAGTTGCGAGGCGATATCCATCACGTGCCAGAAAGTTCTCCTGTTGAATATCGATGCAAAATTGCAAAATCCGGCTTCCGCGGTGGGAAACATCGATCGGTACAATCAAATGTTCCGCAATAGCTGCCAAGTGGCTGATTGCGTCGCGAGCCCCATCTCCTATTCTCATAGCGACGTCCTCGCTGAAGGTAATTACAAATCCGTCTGTAACGTCCGCATGGAACTTGAAGCCATGCGCAACGTTTGGCGAAACGAAAATTGCGCATGGCGCTGCAAAAGACCTGATGGCCGTTTCAACAGACATTTCGCCACTACCATTCTCCACTATGAGGATTTGAAACAAATTTCGATGACGATGCGCCTGAATAAGCCAGTCATTGATCGACGATCTTGAGGAAATCCTTTCAATGTGGACAAAGTCGAATGCCTGATCATTGGGTGGATCACCGTAAAGATGGAATAGGGGAAGCCCAGCGCTTGTGCGCTTGGAAGCAACTTGATTTGGTTGGCTTTCACTCCGCATCCGGGGGGCACTCCAGCTACAGTTCGCTCCATTCACCTGTTCAAAAAATACCCCGCATGCAGCGGGGCAAGTCGGGAGGATATCGGAATATCACGTAAACTCCCTACGCCTCCACCAGGGCGTCCTTGTTAAATGCCTCCAATATCGCGTTGGGAATTGCACTTGACTTGATTGCTCCGTTTGAATCGCGAATGACCCAAACGCGAGTCTCGAAACCTTCTGCGCACAGTCCACCGTTAAGGGTGACCCGATGTGTTACCTGGAAGCTAGAGCGCCCAAACTTGATCGAGCTTTCAACGAAAAGATCGTCACCGTAACACGCAGGCCTATGAAATTGTGCCTCGGTACGAACGAGCGGCATGCCGGCACAGTTGAATTTCTCAAGCATCTTTCGTTTGACGACTCCCAATGCTTGTTCAAACAATGCCGCGCTCGCAGCATCGAAAATTTCGAAATATTTCGGATTAAATATGATCCCGGCGGGATCACAATCGCCCCATTCAATGCGAATCTTGCGGATATTTTTTCTCATTGTACCTCTACAAAAGGATCATACGCTGACCACCGAGACGTGAGATCTAGCTGAGCTGCTGAATGTATGGGGCCAACGCTAAGGCGTTCGAACGGATACGCCGTTTAAGAGCATGTCCGCTATGTCTTTGGACAGTTCAGGAATGGAGGTTGGCGATCGCTTATTCCACCAAATAGCGACCGAGTTGCACGCCCCCAGCAGCGTCAAGGTCGCGTGAACGGTGTTCAATGCTTGAGGAAACTCTCCGGACCGGATCCCCTGCCGAAAGATCGCCTCTACGTTTTTTTCATATTCCCTGATCTGCGCACCGATCCGATGTCGAACCGTATCGCCCAGATCTTTGCGGTTCTCTTGGAACACCCGAAAGAAACTAGGACGATCCTCTAGCGTAGACAGGTGCAGCGCGATCAAGCGCCTAATCTTGTCTGCAGCCGGAAGTCGGCTGGTTTTCACCTCGACTGAAAAGCGAACATAACCATCGATTGCGACTTCGCAGATCTGTTCCAGCGCGTGCTCTTTGGATGGAATATAGTAATAGAGGCTCCCAGGCTGAACTCCCAGCGCATCGGCGATGTGTTTTATGGTAGCGGCTTGATATCCACGTTCGGAAAATTGACGCGCTGCAGCGGTAAGTATTTCCAGATAACGCTGCCGATATTTATGTTTGGAGCCATTCAACTCCGTCGTGGGCATCTCAAAGATATCGTCACCGCTGACTGCGGGCGGATTTCGCCGCTTTCGGTAGTCTGCTGGCTCGTTACTGGCGGCCCTTTTTTCCGCGGCTATGCTGCGGTGTTTGCTTGCGCCTGTTCGACGCATCTTCCTAAGCCTTCCCGAATAGTTGGGGCCTTCAGACGAGTAAAGAAAATGCGGCTGTCTCGTCAAGTCTTGCCGAACCGCTGGACGATCCGAGGTCGAGCCATCCTGCAAAATCCGCTTTGGCAAGTACTTTGCCGATTCCATGAAATTCACTTCCTGACGCGATAAAGGCCAGCCCCATTCGGCTTGGCCTGCCGTCACAATCTGGCCGCGAGCCCAACCAGAAATTCGAGTAAGCATTCAATTTTTTGAACAGTCAATCGAATTTTCTTGACTCCTTTCGCGGATCGGCCGATGTTCCCGAGCAACAAAAACTCTGGCGCACAAGCCCGGGACCAAACCAGGGAGGATCAGATGATCAAAAGATTGGCGGCATTGGCCGCGGTGGTGTCCGTACTAGTAGGTTCGCCCGCTTGGGCACAGGATCCGGTTCGTGTTGGTGTGATCGCGCCGTTCACGGGGCCGTTTGCGATAATCGGAACGAACTTCAAGGCAGGCATCGAGGCATATCAGACGGTTCACGGTGACAGCGTGGACGGACGAAAAGTCGAGTTTCTGTATCGAGATTTACAAAATACCGATGTGGCGGCCGCGCGCGCGCTAGCTCAGGAACTCGTAAGTAAAGATCGGGTCAGCTATTTGGCCGGCTTCTATTTCACGCCAGATGCGCTGGCGGTTGCGCCGCTGCTTGAGCGCGCAGGCGTGCCCTTAGTGATCTTTAACGCCGCGACTTCGGCGATCACGGAGAAGAGCCCGTTGATCGTGCGGACATCGTTTACGATGGCCCAAGTCACTGTCCCGATGGGGCAGATAGCTCGGGAGCAGAACATCTCCAAGGTTGTCATCGCTGTGAGCGATTACGCTCCTGGCCTCGACACGGAACTCGCCTTCAAAGAGAGCTTTGAGAAAGCTGGTGGGAAGATTGTCGACACCATCCGAATTCCATTGAGAACCTCTGATTTCAGCCCGATCATGCAACGAATTAAGGATTCGGGTGCGGAAGCGGTGTTTGCCTTCCTGCCTTCGGGGCCTCCGACTTTGGCCTTTGCCAAATCGTTTATCGACAATGGAGTAAAAGAGCGCGGCATTCGCCTCCTTTCTCTTGGTGCAGTAACTCAGGAGTCCGATCTGCCATCGTTGGGTGATGCGGTGCTCGGAGTACAATCGACCTGGCACTATTCGACCGCTCATCCAGGGGCAGTGAATAAGGCCTTTCTTGATGCCATCCAGCGCAAGCTGGGTACTCTCGAAGAGATCACCTTTCCGGCGGTCGGTGCCTACGATGGCGTCCACATCATCTATGAGATGATCAAGGCAACGAAGGGTGAGCGTAAGCCGAAAGAGGCCGTAGAAGCGGTGAAAGGCATGTCCTGGGAAAGCCCGCGCGGACCAGTGAAGATTGACCCGGAAACGCGGCACATCCGCCAAAATGTATATCTCCGCGAGGTCGCGAAGCAGGACGGCCGCTACATCAACAAAGAAATACGGACATTCCCGGACCAGCCTGATTTCGGGTTGATGAAGTCAAACTGAGGCAATGTAGCACCCGCCGAGGCTGACTCTCGCGGTGCTAGAGTCAGCCTCGCTTTTATAAGATGTGAGTAATCTCCTACATGCAAACCGCCTTCGGCATTGCATTCGACTCGCTCGCGCTAGGCATGGTCCTTTTTGTCATTTGCATCGGCCTTTCCGTGATGATGGGCCTAATGCGCGTCGTTAACCTGGCGCACGGCGCGTTTGCGATGCTCGGCGGGTATTTCGCTTCCGTTCTTACAACTCAACTCGGCTGGAATTATGCGGGCGCGATAATCGTATCCGTTGTTGCCGTAATCGTGCTGGCAATGCCGCTAGAGCGATTTCTGTATCGGTCCGTCTATGGAAGCGAAGCTGTGCTTCCACAAGTTCTGATGACCACAGGGATCACATTCACTGCAATCGGAATGGCGAACTACATCTTTGGCAGCACGGTTAAGCCGATAAAAATTCCAGAGCTAATTTCCGGGCCGGTTGACCTAGGCATTCGCCATGTTCCGGCGCACAGGCTGTTTGTCATCATCTGTGGTGTCGCTACCGCAGCCCTGATCTGGCTTCTGATGGAGAGGACGCGATTTGGCATCAAACTGCGCGCCGCTGTCGATAAGCCGGAAATGGCGGCTGCTCTCGGGATTCAAACCCAGAAAATATACGCCATAACCTTTGCGCTGGCCGTAGGCCTTGGTGCCTTTGGAGGAATAGTCGGAGCACAAATTCTTCCGATCGAACCATACTATGCGCTGCGTTACATGATGATCTTCTTGTTGGTTGTTTCCGTCGGCGGAGCTGGCTCTATCCAAGGCGCTTTAGGTGCAGCCCTTCTATTGAGCTTCGTCGACACTCTCGGAAAATATCTCTTCCCGGAGTTTGGCGATTTCTTCTTCTATCTCGCAGTGATTCTGATTGTTCTGGCTCTCCCGAATGGCTTTTGGGGGAGAAATCAATGATCAGCAAGATACTGGCCTTAAATGCGATGGAGTCTCCGAAGTCGGGGGCGGGCGCATTTACTAGAGATCTCTCGGTTCTAAGCATCGTTGCGGTCTCCGGCGTCGCGGCATGGTTCGTCTTCCCACTTGATCTGCCGTTCTTGACTCGAATGATCACCACAGGACTTTTGGTGCTGTCGCTGTTTCTCGTATTGGGACAATGCGGCATAGCTACGTTAGGGCACGCAGCTCTTTATGGGATGGGAGCCTATGCAGCTGCCATCAGTTGCTCTCACGGGATTCTCAACCCGGGAGTGTTGCTGTTCATCGGCCTCTTTGCTGGAGCGATTGCCGGTGTTCTAACCGGTGTCATCATTGTGTCGGCCAGCGGTTTGCCGCAGTTGGTCTTGTCGATAGCGTTACTCCAGCTGTTCTACGAGCTTGCGAATCGGCTGCGGTGGCTGACGGGTGGAAGCGATGGCCTGCCCATAACACCAGACCCTCTTCTCGGGTTTGCGTGGGACCTGCAAGGACGAACCGGCTTCGTAGTTGCGCTTCTAACGTTGTTAGTCTGCCTCGCAGTGGTCCTGGCGGTCATTCGGTCTCCCTTTGGATTGGTCTGTCGAGCAATAAAGGTAGATCCGACTCGCGTCCGATCCCTCGGTATCGAGATTCGGCCAGCCTTATTGAAGATGTACGCAATATCGGGAAGCATAGCCGGTTTGGCTGGGGCGCTCAGCGCTGTCACCAATGGAATTGTTGGCCTCGAAGCACTCAGCTTCGAATTGTCGGCCAAAGTGCTGGTGATGTTGGTCCTGGGTGGCGTCACGAGCGTGGCGGGAGCTCTCTTCGGAACAGTGGTTTTCGTGAGTTTCGAGCACCTTGTCTCAATCGCGAACCCGTTTCATTGGTTCACTTTCCTGGGGGTGTTGCTCGTAGCCGTCGCGCGCTTCCTCCCCAACGGGCTTATTAGCCTGCCATCTGTCGTAATGCCCGCGCTACGGAAGCCAAAGAGGAGGCGAAGAGATGCGCGGGCTGCGAGTTGAAAACCTCAGCAAGACGTTCGGGGGGCTGACGGTAGCAAAAGATATTAGTCTGAGCATCGAGCCGGGCGAGCGCGTCGCGTTGATCGGGCCAAACGGCGCTGGCAAGACAACTCTGGTAAATCTCATCACTGGCTTATTGTCCCCATCCTCCGGCCGGGTGAGCTTGGATGGTGCGGATATCACGGGCCAATCTACTCCGGCGCGTGCGCGACTCGGATTGATAAGAACATTTCAAGTCACTCGATTGTTTCCGGAGATGACTGCTCGCGAGCATCTCGCCCTTGCACTGCTGCAAAAGGCAGGTCGGGTCGGCGTGCTATATCGGGATCTCTGGGCAGACGAAAGAATGTCGATCGAGGTGCAGCAAATTCTGGAACGTATTGATCTAGGGGCTCTCGCAAATATACCCGTTACAGAATTAGCTTACGGACAGCAGCGCTTGTTGGAGTTTGGCATTTCGCTGGCGCTGGCGCCGAGGGTTCTATTGCTCGACGAACCAGCAGCTGGAGTGCCGAGCTCGGGAACCTCGATCATCCTCAGCGCGCTGGAGAGCCTGCCCGCCGATCTGGGCGTGCTGATGATCGATCACGATATGGATCTGGTATTCCGCTTTGCGCAAAGAATTATCGTGATGGAGCGCGGAAGCATCCTGCTCGATGGCGCTCCGCAAAGTGTCGCCGCTGACCCCTTGGTACGGAAGGCATACTTAGGAAGCTGGGCAGATGCGCGCTGAAACCTTGGAGGTCGTTGGCCTTGTGGCCGGATACGGCGCGACGACAATTATCGAAGATGTCTCGTTATCGCTACCAGCTGGCGGGAAGATCGCAATTTTGGGCCGGAACGGCGTAGGCAAAACGACGCTACTTGCCACCTTGGTAGGGCTTACAACGCTGCAATCCGGCTCAATCAAGCTCGGTGGTGTGGAGATCACAGGGCGTCCTAGTGCTTGGCGCGCCATGCACGGGCTCGGATATGTTCCTCAAAATCGTGACGTGTTTCCGTCGTTGACCGTTCAAGAAAATCTGATCGCCGGTCTCAAAGGCCGCCCCACCTCCGATGTGGCATTCGGTTACAAGCTCTTTCCCAGACTGAGCGAACGGCGACTTAACTTCGCTTCGCAGCTCTCAGGTGGTGAACAGCAGATGCTCTCGATTGCGAGAGCAATACTGGGACGACCAACAGTGCTTCTATTGGACGAGCCATTGGAAGGTTTGGCGCCCGCGATATGTGATGAAGTGATGACCGCGCTTGACGACCTCGCTCGAGACCGTTCGATGACCATCGTCCTGGTGGAACAACAAATTCAGCGTGCCATGCATTTCGCCGAAGAGACCATAATCTTGAACAGGGGCCGCGTCGCCTGGAAGGGGACGTCAGATGATCTTAAGCAGCAGCCAGATCTAGTCGTTGCCCACTTGGGCGTAGGTGAATATCGGCCTGCTTTATAGCGGCATCCGCATAAGGAATCCTGAACAGGCACTAGAAAGTGGGTAGAAAAAGAGAGAGTCCGCGAAGGTTGGCTGCCTAATGTGAATGTCGCGCTCTTCGTGGAGGGGTCGAATGACTGCGCATCGTCGTCGAAAAGTGGCGGTGTCGATAGCGCGTTGCCCGGCAGCGGCGATGGCCTGCATCGCAACAGCTATCGTTCGCTTAGTAGAAGTGTGCGCAATAAATCAATAGACTTATGGAAACGACGATAGCACTATCGACAGTACCTAAATGAGAGAAAGAGTGAGGACATAAAGATGTACAAAGACATCACTTGTGAAATTAAGGAAGGGGTCGCGGTTCTGAGCCTCAACCTTCCAAAAACTCGCAATGCCATGAGCCTAACGGCAATGCAGGAGTTGCTCGATGGTTTGAACAAAGCAGAAGATAATCCTGACGTTGGTGCTGTGATGATAACCGGCTCTGGTGACAAAGCCTTTTGTTCAGGATTCCATCTTCGAGAGATTCCGTTGGATGACGGCGACAAGGGAATCCGAGAGCATTTTCGTGTGGCAGCCATGTGGTGGCATCAGCTGCTGCACAAGATTGTGCGTGTGCGGCTCCCAGTGCTCGCGGCCGTCAACGGTGTTGCTGCAGGCGGCGGCTTCGGCGTGTCCCTCGCGTGCGATATGGCGGTTTGCTCGGACGACGCGCGCTTCGTTTGCGCATGGCACACTATTGGCATCGGCAACGACACAGCGACCAGCTACAGCTTAGCTCGCATTGTCGGGATGCGACGAGCCATGGATCTGATGCTGACCAACCGCACGCTCGGCGCAGAGGAGGCGGCCGAATGGGGTATCGTCAGCCGCATCTATCCATCGGCTTCGCTAAAGGAAAAGGCGTTCTCGATTGCCAAAGATCTTGCTAATGCCCCGACCCATCTTCAGGTCATGGCAAAGAATAGGTTCCATGCAGGGTGGACGCAGCCGATTGAAGAATGCACCGAGTATGAGATTCAGAACGTACTCTCCTCCGTCTCTCATCCCCACTTCCGGCCCCGTCTGCTCAGTTTTCTTCAAGGGAACAAGGCGGACAAGCCGCAGGTCGAATTTCCATCTTGAGATCTCCGATGCAAACCGCCTTTGAAGCCGTTCGGCAAGCTGCGACGCGCTCGCCTACAAGGACTGCAATCGTCGATGTCGCGTCACGACGCAACATCGATTACCAAAGTCTCGTTTCGGCAGTGGTAGAAGCTGCTTCGGGGTTCTACGGATGCGGCTTTGGCAACGGCAATCGCGTCGCAGTGGTTATGCCAAATTCGATGGAACTTGGCATTGTTGCCCTCGCCCTTCATCGGGCGGGGGCGGTACCGGCGATGATGAACCCGCGGTTGAAGCCTGCTGAGGTCGTAGCTTTAATCAAGGAGGGGGAGATAAGCGGTTGTGTGCTTGAACATACCGGGGCGCTGAGCGATCTCATTCGTCAGGTGTTTGGTACCAAGTTTCCTATTATCTCTCTGAACGGATCCGGCTCGGCAGCGGTACAATTCCAAGATCTATCGAAGTTCAACAGGGCGCTGCCGGACCACAATCCCAACCCGGAAGAGCCCGGCTTCATTTTCTACACGTCCGGCACCACCGGCCTGCCAAAAGCCGTGGTCATTCCGCAGCGAGCCACCGAGCCGCGGTTCCTGTTCATGTCAACGCAATGCGGCCACACCCATGGAGCCCACAATCGAATTTGCGGTCTAATGCCTATGTATCACGCCATTGGATTTTATGCAGTGTTCTTGATGGCGCTGGCCTTCAACGGGACCTTCTATTTATTTCGCGAGTTTGTTCCTGCAGATGTCCTCAAAAGCATAAAGCAAAACCGATTGACTGGGCTTTTCGCGACACCAACCCATCTCGACGCGCTTACGCAAGCCATTGCGGAAGCTGATGACGTTTCTTCGCTAGAGATTGTGATCTTTGCTGGGGCAATGATGCCTGATCAGGTTTTGGCAAAGGTGCGGCGCACATTCGATGCCAAGCTTGTAAATATTTATGGCACCACTGAGGGGATGAATGCGTTGTACATGCCAAACCCGTCCTCCGGGGCGCAATTCATTCCGGGTTATTACTCCGAAGCGCGAGTTATAAAGATTGGCGGAGGAGTTAGTGACTTGGCCGACGTTGGGAAGGAGGGTGAACTAATCCTGTCGGTCGATAATGACGCATTCTTCACCAGCTATTATGCGCGTCCGGAAACCACTAGGGAAAAGGTAAAAGACGGCTGGTATCGAACTAGTGATGCCGCGGTGATGTGTGCAGACGGCACGATTGAGGTCAAAGGCCGCGTCGACGATACAATAATCTCGGGGGGCGAGAATATTCATCCTCAAGAAGTTGAGGATGTTCTGCTTGCTCATCCCGCGGTTAGTGATGCTGCGGTGCTGGGAATTCCGAATGAGCGATGGGGACAAATTGTCGTAGCTTGTGTCGTTTGCTCGTCCATCGATTCGGAAGCACTCGAAGAGTATTTTCGTTCGAGCTCACTGGCAGATTTTAAGCGCCCGAGGGAGTACTATTTCTTTGAAGCGCTTCCCAGAAATGCTACCAACAAAATAATTCGCCGCGAGTTGATCGATCGAATAACGAAGCGGCGGCGATGAGATGCTAGTCGCCAGCCACGGTGAACTGAAATCGATCACATGCCGGGAGCAGGAAAAGGAGTCAAAAGGCCGATCGGTCGAACGCGAAAATTGAATGGTAATGGCAAGCGAATTCGTGTGCTGAATCGGGGTGGGCTCGACGCAAAAGGTCGCAAACAGTTGCTAGCGCTCGCTAGTGAACATTCCCAGAAACGTGTCCCTATCGGCAAGTATCGACTGCGTTACCTCGAAGTGTTGATGGCGGCCGCGAAGATTTTCTCCGAAAAGGGCTACCATTTAGCAACAACGACGGAAATCGCAGAGGAGTTGGGCGTTCATCAGTCCACACTTTATTACTACTTGAAATCTAAGGAACAAGCTCTTGAGCAGATCTGTGCGGTCGCGATCGAGGGATATGTAGGTTTCTCGGAAGAAATAAGAAAAAGAAAAGGATCCGTGTCTGCCAAGGTGCGGGACGTGATGTTCCAGCATATTATCACGATTAGAGATCGGCCCAGTTTTTTTAAGGTATTTCAGAGCAACCGCAAAGATCTGGGCGCGGCCGCACGCCACGGAATAGGAAGAAAAATTCGAAGGTACGAGTCCAATGTTGAGGCGATATTGAAGCAGGCTGCAACCGCTGGAGCTATGCGAACGAATGTTAACACGCTGCATGCTGCAATGGCACTAATTGCTCTGTGCAACTCGGTTTCCATCTGGTGGCCAATTCGGTCCGCCGAGCCGATCGAGCGGATTGCGGACGAATTGGCAGAGATGTTTCTGGCGGGTATATTTCTTGCTGCCAGCGCAAGCACGAAAAGTCGGCCGGCCGAACGAAGCTAGTCAGGTAGGCGGCGGGGTATTTGGCTCAGGTTTCAAACGCTATATTGCTGCGAGTGAGCGCGCGTTGTGGGAGGCCGATGTGCGGTCTGGCTCCGGCCGTCCGTATAGTGTCGTGCGTTGTAGCGGTATCCGGCCGGCTGCCGTGATTAATTGCTCCATTTTGTCAGGTGGCATTTCCTGACCATGCGTTGCCCCGGCGGCTCGCGAAATAGACTCATTCATCAAGGTGCCACCAGCATCATTGCAGCCAGACTGGAGGCAGGTGATCGCGCCGCTTCGACCCATTTTCGGCCAAGAGGTTTGAATATTGTTGATGAGCGGGCTCAGTACCAATCTTGCGACTGCATGCATCAGGATTGCTTCGCGTGAAGTGGGACCCCGACGTGAGCCGTCCCGCAAATAGATTGGCGCCTCCATCGGGACAAATGGTAGCGGCACGAATTCCGTGAATCCTCCTGTCCGCTCCTGAAGCCGTCTTACATGTAAAATGTGGCTCGCCCAATGCACTGGCTGCTCCACATGTCCAAACATTATTGTTGCCGTTGTGCGCAAGCCCGCTCTGTGAGCGTCCTCAATAATGGAAAGCCACTCTTCCGTGGTGAGCTTGTCCGGGCAAATGATGCGCCTGATGTCATCATGAAGAATTTCGGCCGCGGTCCCTGGCAGACTAGCCAGGCCTACCTCCTTCAACATGCGTAGAAAAGCGTCGGAAGAAACTCCCAAAGTCATTGCCCCATGGCGAATTTCCAATGGAGAAAACGCATGGATGTGAATCTCCGGAACCGCGCTCTTTATTGCGCGGCAGATCTCTAGGTAAGTGTTGCCTGTGTAGCTCGGATGGATGCCACCCTGTAAGCATACCTCTGTGGCGCCGCGGTCCCACGCTTCAACAGCACGACGGGATATCTCATCTAGGTCAAGCACATAAGGACGGCCTCGCAAATGATCGGCGACCTTGCCTTTGGAAAAGGCGCAGAAACTGCATCGGTAGCTGCATATGTTCGTATAGTTTATGTTCCTCGTTACGACGTAGGTAACGGAATCTCCGTTTACACGCCGGCGCTCGTCATCCGCAGCTTTGCATACAATATCGAAGTCCTGTCCCCTCGCGCCGAATAGGTCGATAATCTCACCTTCGTTCAATTCCTTGTGCGCGAGTGCGCGCGCAACAATACGCTCGATGCGAGAACTCACCATTGGGCGTAGGGTGGGCGATGACTGAGATGTTCGAGCGCTGAACGGAGCCGAAGATCCTGGCGACCAGTGATCCGCCCGCGCATAACCCTCAGAATCCATCTGATCTTGCAATGCGCGTTGCAATCGCGAATCGACCCAAGTCGTGTAGCTCTGTGCGTAGCGCGGGTAGATCGTCAGGCGCGGCGTCAGGATCTTTCCTCTCTCCGCCGTGCGCTCTGCTAGAACTGTCACATGCGGCCATGCCGCTTCAGGATTTACGTGATCAGGCGTAACGGGCGATACGCCGCCCCAGTCGTTTATGCCGGCATCGATTAACTTGTGGAGCGCGGACGGGTTAAGATTTGGCGGCACCTGTATGCTCATGCCCGCGCCGAAGATGAGTCGCGCAACGCTCGTGGTCCAAAGGATTTCTTCGATGTCCGGCTCGAGGGATCGCGCCATACGTGTATCCGCTTTGGCGCGGAAATTCTGGATAATGACTTCCTGGATATGCCCGTACCTTTCATGAAGATCGCGAATTGCGACCATTGCGTCGACGCGCTCTTGGCGCGTCTCACCAATTCCTATCAACAATCCCGTGGTGAATGGGATTTGCTGTTCTCCGGCGTCCTCTAGGACTTTCAGGCGAACTTTTGGTAGCTTGTCCGGGGAACCAAAGTGAGGTCCGCCTCGCTGGCAAAGACGCTCAGAGGTGCTTTCAAGCATAAGCCCCTGAGAGAAGCTGACCTTCCTTAGTGCACTCAGTTCGTCGGAATTGAGAACTCCGGCATTTATATGAGGAAGAAGGCCAGTCTCCTCGAAGACTAGCTTGGCCATATCGACGAGATACTGTGAGGTAGAACGATAGCCGCGCTGCTCCAACCATTCAGCGGCTACGGCATATCGAAGTTCAGGTTTGTCGCCGAGGGTAAACAGCGCCTCGAAGCAGCCATTTGCCTTTCCCGCTCGCGCGATTTGCAGCACCTGCTCCGGTTCAAGATAGCTTTGTCCGGCCTTCGAAGGAGCTTTCGCAAATGTGCAATACGCGCACGAATCTCGACACAGCGAAGTCAGCGGAATAAACACCTTTGGAGAATAAGTGACTATATTTCCGAAGCCTAGGTCTCGCAAAATGGAGGCGCGCTCCTGCAGTAAGGCTGCGGAACAATCGACGAGTGAGAGCAGCTCTTCATTGCTCCTAATGTTCATTTCGTTCCTTCCTCCCTTCGCATGCTAGTCGTTCTGCGACGCGGATATCCATAAGATAGGCCCACGTCTTTCCGGACCGAGCCTTCTTCAAGAATTTGTCGATATCGGTCGGCTCATCAATATCCAGATCGAGACCAGGCACAGAGAGAGCGTGCGCGTTTAATCCATGTTCTTGCGCGCTTTCGATATGCCGAAGACCGCTTAACGTGCCAAAGCACACGGGCATGGAAGCCGGAGGCGCCATAACAAGCCCATTTGTGCCGAAGTCCCTTCGCGCGGTTGCCACAGTCAAATGGTCGCCAAGTTCAAGATGGGCTGCCACCAGAGTTCTCAGATCCTCAGGTAGCGCCAACGGAATGTCGGTTGGAAGAACGAGCATGCGATCGCATTTTTCCGCAGCTAATCTCTTGGCAGAGAGATTCAACGTGCTGTTAAGATCGAGGTCGCAGGCTGGTATGAACGTCTCTAGGCCCGATCGTTCGGCGAAACGAAGGACCTCTGGGTCGCCACTTGCCACGACAACATCGGTGACTATAGAGGTCGATTTTACGAGAGCGATCACATCTTGGAGCATCGACAAAGCCAGCTCGTGGCGCTCGGCGGGATCCAAAAGGCCAGAAAGTCGCTGTTTCGCGGACCTGAGCTGCTTGACCGGAATAAGGGCAGCGAGCCTTGTCATGGCAGGCGACCGCAGCAGGAGCGCGCCGCACGTAGCGCAATCTGGGCCAGCCGTTCCTTTGCTTCATCATTATCCATTAGAATTGAGGCAGCCTCGGCCGCCAGGCCGAGCCCGTTGATTGCTTCGATTAAATGAGCATCGGCTTTGTCGACAATGTAGTAATCGACGAAGTCGCAATAATAACGAGCCAGTTCGTAGGCGCTGACTGGCATCCCGAGTTCGGTCATGATCTTTGTGGTGGGCCCTTTGAATGCGGACGATTCCATAATGGGGGCAATCGCAACCACAGGGATTGCCGCCGAGGACAATGAACTCCGGATGCCGGGAAGAGACAGGATCGGATCAACGCTTAGAAATGGGTTGGAAGGCGCGATGATAACTGCATCGCAATTGCTGGAAATCGCCTCCACAACCTTATCGGTCGCTTTCGCATTTCCCGTCGCTTTGAAGCGTATCGATTTCAGCTTGGGCGCGCACAAATCCCTGACGAAATAGTGCTGAAAATCCAGTATGCCGGCTTCGGTCACCAGTTCTGTTCGGACAGCGCCGTCCGTCATTGGTAGAATCGTTGGGCCGATACCGAGCCGTCGGGACAGCAGCTGGGTTACTTCGGTCAACGACATCCCGGACTTGAGAAGCGCTGTGCGCCTGAGATGCATCGCCAAGTCACGATCACCGAGCTTGAACCAAGTCTCCCCGGCCAAGTCAGCCAATATCTCCATACAACCCCAAGTCTCGTCAGCGCGGCCCCAGCCGAGAATGGGATTTGCAAGCCCTGCTAGGGTATAAATGACTGTGTCTATGTCTGGACTGATATGCAGGCCGAAATGCTCGAAATCATCCGCTGTATTGACAACAATCGTGAGGCAGTCCGGCTCGACGACATGTGACAGTCCCAAAGCCAGCTTAGCGCCGCCCACCCCTCCGCATAGCATGGTAATCCGCATTCTCGGACTCATCGGAAGGCGTCTCGATCGGGTGGCCTAACGAGAGTCGCGGCGGAATTATGGGGCGAGCGAGATTGAAAGCCGCGCACAAGCACAACGGGAATACCTTCGTCGGCTTGGCCCTGCAGCAATGAAGCGGCCGATGCGATCTGGTCAGCGGTAGCAACTTCCGTGGCAATAAGCGTTCTCCCGAAGAGGTCCGGATGGCCGCGCAAATCCTCAAATGAGGGAACACCAGCTGCCCCAATGGCAGTTCCAATAGTGCCTTGTCGCCAAGCCCTTCCGAAGCTGTCATTAATAATGACACCGGGAGCTACACCACACAGCCGGTGGATCTCGCCTCGAATATCAGCGGCTGATTGATCGGGATTCTCGGGTAGGAGCAAGACCAGTTCCTCCGAACTGTCCGTTACATTTGAAGCATCTACTCCAGCGTTTGCGATCACGAATCCAAGACGATGAACGACGACGAGTAAATTCGGCATGCATCGAAGCACCTGAGTTGATTCGTTCAGAACCGTCTCAACGAGCCTTGGGTCCTTCAGACAGCCTCTTGCCAACGTCAAGGCTTGCTCGCTAGGACGGACGTCTGCGAGATTGACGAACCGGCCTTCTGCCTTAGAGACCACCTTCTGCGCGATAACTAAAATATCGCCATCGATTAAGCGCAAATCGTCCCGATCCAACGTGTCGGTGATCTGCTTAGCGATGTTATCGCTCTGTCGAACGATCGGAAAATCGCGAAATGGGATCAGTTCGATTGGTCGTGTCGGCTTCATGCTGAACCCGATTGGGGTAAGCCGGTAAAACGGATGCCGGCACCGTGCGCCTTGTACCGCCGGTTAATTCCGATAAGCACGCTTGTCATGGCCTCGGCCGCGACAGAGTTACCAATGGGCCCCGCCCGCACGCCACGAAGATCGAGATGCTCAATCAATGTCATGACTTCTGCACATGCCGCCTCGTCATTTCCAAATACCATAACGTCGCAATCGATCTCAGCATTGGGCTTCTGGAGCAACTCTGCCGAAACGTTGTGAAGAGCCGAAACAACCTTCGCTCTTTCACCGAGAAGGGACTGCGTGTGTGCAGCGAGTGAGCCGTGTAGCGGCAACTGTACGACGGAAACCTTTGGAGGCAGGAGCGGAACGGTGGCTTCAATCACGATCCTGCCCTCAAGCGAGTTGCTCAGATCTATTAGTGTCGTTTCGTGGGCTGCATACGGCACCGCGATACATACGAACTCTGCGTCAAGTGCTGACTGCGGGTTGGAAGCACTCCGGATATTCACCAGGTCGTACTTGTGTGAGAGCAGTTCAACGTGTTCACGTGCTTTCACCAGATCGCGAGACCCTATGATCACCTGATGGCCATATCGGGCCCATCGCACAGCCAGTCCGGTGCCGAGTGCACCCGTCCCACCAATGATCGCAATTCGTCGGTTCATACATTCATCTCTTTTTGTTTCGGGCCAAGTCGCCGTCCGACATGATCCGGCGGCGAGTCTTTGGCATGCGATGCTGATTCCACCCTGCATCGCAAGTTTGCTTGCGTTAAAAGCATGCAATTGCATGGATATTGACAGTACATGCAGATGCATGCAATAGAATTGTTCGGCAATCGAGCGCGGCTGTTGGCGCGCTAGGAATCTCACTATTGTTCAGTGACGACGAGGAGGAAAAATGCCTGCCACCAAGCGATTTGGCAGCGACGTTATCGTCGGCGTATCGATCAATAACACGACTGGGATAACGGGAAAGGCCTATGAGCTGAGCGATCTCCTAAGAGCCGGTATAGAAGCTGAGGCTATGGGCTTCGATGCAGTATGGGTGCATGATGCTCCTTTAGGACGCCGGACTACTGCGGCCTACGATCCGGTGAATGTCCTGTCGCTGATTGCCGGCGCAACCAGGCATGTCGGTCTTGCTACTGGCATTTTGACCCCGCAACTTCGTAACCCCGTAATGTTGGCGCAGCAGTGGGCGACCCTTTTTGAAGGATCGGAAGGGCGTGCAATATTGGGCGTTGGAACCGGCGCCGGCACGGGGACTTTAGTGCGCCGGGAATTCGAGGCCTTGTCGGCGCTTCGGCATGACAGCAATCTGGATCCTCAGAGGCTTTATGAAGCGCGCAGCAAGCTTTTTGATGAAACGATGGATATTATGCGTCGCCTCTGGAGCGAGGATAAGTTCTCGTACCATGGGGAGCTATTCAAGTTTAGTGAAGTGACTCTCGGGGGCGCGCGTCCCAGCGTTATGCCGCCGGTGCTAATCGCTGCTGGTATCTATTTTTCTAAAGAGCCTGGCGCGCCATTACACCATGGGTGGCAAGAGAAGTACGCCGGCAAACATATCTTCGGGCCATACAAGCGCATCGTCGATTATGGGGATGGCTGGTTTGGCGTGCACGTTCCGCCGACGGAATATATTGAAAAATGGGAGAGGGTCAAGAAATACGCTGCTGAGAAAGGTCGAACACAAAACCTGGTGAAGGCGTTCAACTGTTTTGTGAACGTCGACGATGATCCGCAGAAGGCGTGGCAATCCGTCAAAGATCAGTTAAGCGATTTTCATGGTCCCCCCGTTGGAGATGATATGGTGGACCGCTGGGCGGTTTCGGGTACTCCAACTGATGTCGCGCAGAAACTACAGGGATACATTGATGTGGGTGTAAGCGTATTTCAGCTTGTTATCGGGTCCCCCGACCAATTTGGGCAGATGAAGAGGCTGGCTGAGGAGGTCTTACCTCTGCTGCGGAGGTAGTTATCCAAGAAGAGAGGGATGCTCGATCGAACAAGAACGCTTCTCGGCTCCTTATTCGGTGACCACAATGTTCTGGCGTTTCGGCGACAGCGCATTCAAGGATACCCAAATTCCTCGACGGGCTGGATCCACGCACAAGGAAGCATAATGCCAAACCCCATCAGATAACTCGACAACGATGCGCAGGAAGACACGTTCTATATCCGCTACGCTGATATCGTGGCGACTGGTCGGGAGCTGTTCCGGATAAAAGCTTGATATCTGCGCTCAGCTTGAACGTGGCCATTGCCGCGCTGTCGTTTGGGGAATTCAAGGGACTGATCGTCTACTGGTCGCACCTGATCACGTATCGCTGCGCGATCCGCGAGGTGAAGATCGGCCCCGACTCGACCCTCAGACAAGAAGCTGGGGCCTGCCGATCCGAGCGACGCGTCCTCGATCCCTACATGAAGCTGCCGGCCGGCACCCAGGCGATGTCGACCTAACTTACCTACAAAGCCGGCCCGCTGTCCGAGCCCAAGATCTTCTGCTCCGACACGAAGACCATGGTGAGCTGGATCGCTGAACGCATGGGCGCATCTATTTCGACAAATAGACGGTTTTTCCGGCAAATAGACCTTTGCCGAATTATCGAAGGCAGCTAACAACCTCGGTCATTAAGACGAAAGCCAAGGAAATGCATGCGGACCCAAGTTGGAATTTTCGGGGCGGGCCCGGCGGGATTGATGCTATCGCATCTCCTACATCTGGCCGGCATCGAATCGATCGTGATCGAGAATCGCAGTCGCGAATATATCGAGCAGCGCATCCGCGCCGGCCTGATCGAGCAATGGGCCACCGACATGCTCACCGAAACGGGCGTCGGCGAGCGCATGAAGCGCGAGGCGATGTTTCACGACGGCAATCATCTTTGCTTCGACGGCACCACACATCAGGTGAACTTCCGAGAGCTGGTCGGCAAGGGCATCACCGTCTACGGTCAGCAGGAAGTGGTGAAAGACCTCGTCGACCGGCGGCTGGCCGATGGCGGACAGATCCTGTTCGAGGTCGGCAATACGGCTGTGCACGACTTTCACACCGACAAGCCGTTCATCACCTTTACCCATGACGGCAAGGACCAGCGTATCGATTGCGACTTCATCGCCGGCTGCGATGGCTTCCACGGCATCTGCCGTCCGACCTTTCCGGAGGGCGCGCTTACCTTCTACGATCGCGAATATCCATTCGGCTGGCTCGGCATCCTTTCGGAGTCGCCACCGCCCGACGATGAGTTGATCTATGCTTATCACCCGAACGGCTTTGCGCTCTACACCATGCGAACGCCGACGCTGGCGCGGCTTTATCTCCAGGTCGATTACGACGAGGACGCGAACAATTGGTCAGACAATCGCATCTGGGAGCAGTTGCACGTTCGACTCGGGGGTACCCGCAAGCTGCAGGAAGGAAAGATTCTGCAGAAGGGCGTAACTGCGATGCGCAGCTTCGTCTGCGAGCCGATGCGTTCGGGGCGATTGTTTCTCGCGGGGGACTCCGCCCATATCGTGCCGCCGACTGGTGCCAAGGGAATGAACCTGGCGCTCGCCGACGTGAGAATGCTGTCGCGCGCGATTGCGGATTTCTACCGGTCGCGCCGGACCGATTTGCTCGATGGTTATTCCGATACTTGCCTGAAACGAGTCTGGAAGGCGCAGCGCTTCTCCTGGTGGATGACCCAGATCTTCCACGTCTTTCCAAACGAGGTGTCGTTCGATCGTCGCCGCCAGCTCGCCGAGCTCGACTATCTGGCGCATTCAACCGCCGCGCAGACCTCGCTCGCAGAGCAATATACCGGGTTGCCCTTTGATTGACCTGTGAATGGCGGCCGGATTTTGTTGCAAAAAAGTTCTGCTACCCGCGGCCCTGCCAAACCCGCTATGGTAAGAAAGTTTTGTTTTTGTCAAATCGCCTTGTATCGACACACTGCGTTTTCGATCGGCGATAGTTTGGGAGCGCTTTTCTTGCCCAAAGGCTTTTTGGATCAGTCGCTGCATTATTTGGCGGCGAGGGTCGCACATCGTATTGGCCGTCGCTATTATCATCGTCACTTGAAGACACGAGGAATTAAGGCTGCGGAGTGGTGGGTGCTGTCATTGCTTGAAGAAAGAGACGATTTGACAGTTAGCACAATCGCTTCACACATCTTCTATGATCAGCCCACAACGGGGCGGCTATTAGACCGTATGGAGAGGCAGGGTCTTATAATTCGGCGGCCTTCACCAGCTGATCGAAGGAAGACGTTGGTTGATATCACGCGCGCCGGCAAGCGCAGGGTTACCAAGCTTCAGTTGCTCGCGATCGAGGATGAGCGGGAGGCGACGCGCAGCTTCAAAAAGACCGAACTAGAAAATTTGAAGGCAGCATTGCGTTTAGTGCTTAAAGACCTTGGCATGGAACAAACAATAGATTCTCCTGATTCGTAAGCTACAACTCATGATTATACCGGTTCGTGGCCCAGTCTGCGTGAAATCTCGTTCGCGACGCGTCTGATAGACTTAGCGGTTGGAGCATCGAATTCGATGTTGAGTTCCTCCGATCTACCTAACGCTCCGATTACCGCCACAATTCGCAATCGATAGTCAAAAACCGGAGCCGCCAAAGCGCTAATGCCGGGAAGCAGATCGCCGGAAACACTTGCTAAGCCGTGGTGCTTCGTTTCTTCAATAAGTTCTGAAATTGAGTTTTCGGTCAAATGCATTACTGAGGGGGCCGGTGCTTCAAGTTCGCTTCGAACGAGAGGCCAAACGAGCTTACGCGGTTGATAGGCGAGGAATATGCGGCCTGCGGCGGTATTCAATAACGGTAGGGTCGATCCAATTCTTACATTCATAAAAACGGGACGGCTGCTCTCCTCAAATCGATAAATCATTGGACCCTGCTTAGTCCAAATGATGAGCATAACCGTTTCATCAATCTCGTCGCGGAGTTCTATCAGGGGCTCTGATGCAGCATGGATAACATCGATACCCCGCATCGCACTGAGGCCCATTGTGATGCTGAGCGGGCCGAAGCCATAGTGGCCTGATATGGTGTCCTGCGCGAACAATTCGACCCTGACGAGGCTTACGAGATATCGGTGAACCTTGCCCGCTGGCATGCCGGCTAGCGCAGCAAGCTCCTTAAGAGGGACTGGCCGACCCGCCTTAACCAGCGCTCGAATAAGCTTCGTCGCGACTTCGACAGATTGGATTCCCAGCCGGAGCTTTGCGCCCTTGGTCATTAGAGCCTGAACATTGTTGCATCTCGAAGGCCTTCCTTTCAGACGAAATTCGCCTGATTGCAAGGGGGATAATCTCCTGAAGTGGCGTATAAAAAAGTATCCCTCCAACGGCAGCTCGCCACCGTCTCGGAAAGACGGTGGCGCAGCAGTCAATACTACGGATGGGAGGACGAGTTATGCTCTTATCTCTCCCGCAACAAGGTCGGCCCGATCGCTCTCTCCGCAACTTCGCGCCGAGAGCCGACTTATAACGAAGACAGCAATGGCGGCGAGTAAGGCAGTGACTGCGGTTACGCCAAAAATCATTTCTGTTGTCCAGTGTGCCGTTATCATAAGGCCACCTACAAGCGGCCCAACGATTGAACCAATACGACCCATACCAAGAGCCCAACCGACACCTGTGGAACGCATTCGGGTCGGATAGTAGTTTGCGGCCAATGCGTTGATGCCAAATTGCGCGCCCAAAACACAAAACCCCGCGCATAGGATGACGGCGATAACGCCTCCAAATGATTCGACAAAGCCTATGGCTGCCACGAGTGGTGCGGCCGCGAGATAGGTCAAAGCTAGAACCATGTATGGCCCCACCTTGTCGATAATCTTTCCGAGCAGTAGCCCGCCAATTATTCCGCCGGCATTTAGAGCGACTACACCAACGATCGCGCGGTCGATTGGCATGCCAGCTCTCTGCAACACGCTCGGGAGCCAATTAACCAAGAAATAGAGCAAAAGCAGGTTGCTGAAAAAGACAACCCAAAGTGCGATTGTCCCGGCTGCTCTGTTTCGAGTGAAGAGGTGCTTAATCGGAGAGCCCACTAGGCGTTCTTCGTCCAATACGAAACTATGTTGCGGCGTGTAGACGCCTTCTCGGTCAATTGCTTGGCAAATTTCGCACGCTGTTTTCGCTTCTGTGCCTCGCGTCACCACGTATCTGATCGATTCGGGCAGCCAGATTGCAAGAATAATCGCCATAGCGAGCGGAGCGAGCCCGCCAACTATAAACACCGACCCCCACCCGAATTCCGCGATCAATTTAACGCTGACAATGCCCCCCAACAACGCTCCCATCGGAAACCCGCAGAACATCAACGTGACAAGGGTCGTGCATCGGTGACGGGGTGCGTACTCTGAAGTCAGGGCAATTATGTTTGGCATCGCTGCGCCCAGGCCCAGGCCTGTCAGGAATCTCACCAGTACTAGGGTTTGAATGTCCGTCACCCAAGCGGTGAGGAGCGAGCAAGCTCCGAACCATGCCGTGGCAAACACGATGATCTTCTTTCGTCCGAAACGATCTGCCACGGGACCCATAATCAAGGCTCCGAGCATTAGGCCGAAAAGACCAGCAGCAAAGACGGGGCCGAAAGTGGCGATATTGACCTTCCAGTCTTGCGCGATAGCCGAAGCGACAAAGGCGATCGCTTGGGTATCAAAGCCATCCAGCAGCGCCACAATGGCACAGAGCCCAATTGTGACCACTCTGAAGCGACCAAGGGGGTCCCGGTCTATAACGTCCAGTACGTTGATAACTCTATTTTCCATGACTTCCTCCCTAGTAAATTCTATTTTGTAATATGTATATCACATAGAAAGATGATTCAAAACCAAGATATTGTGCCTTTTTCCCATATAGCGTGAGGCGTTCTCAAACAAATGTTGACAATACCGTTTAGTACTATGCATCATACAGTGTATAACAAACGGAGGAGCGTTCGATGGACCAGTCTGTGGCCAGTGGGGAGCAGGCAAGCCTTTCCGAAAAATCGAGGCGGCTGCATTTGGTGGAGTTTTGGGCCGATCGGGACGATATCGAGAGCCTCAAAGCCAAGCCCGCTCCCGTTCCCTACATTTGGAAATGGCGCGACATTCATCCTCATTTGCTCTGGGCATCCAAAGTGGTGCCGGTCGAGCAAGCGGAGCGAAGAGGTCTGATTTTTTCCAATCCTGGACTTGGCCCGGAGCGGAAGTATCACGTCACTCAAACGCTCTTGGGCGCGTATCAGTTATACAATCCAGGCGAGACGGCTCCTGTGCATCGTCATACGCCGAGCGCAAGCCGCTTTGTAGTCAGCGGAAGCGGCGGATACACGACGGTGGACGGAGAAAAATGTGTGATGGAGCGAGGTGATTTGATAATAACGCCCGCGGGACTTTGGCACGATCACGGCAATGAAGGCGCTGAGCCAATCATTTGGATGGACGTGTTAGATCTGCCGTTTGTAGAAAGCGTGAATTGTAGCCACTTTGAGTTCAACTATACGGAACCAAAAGTCATTGGGTCGAACTCGGGAGAGCGAGTTCAAAAGGCTACACAGACGCTCAAGGTGGCGCCTGGTCACTCAGACCGCGTTTATCGATCAGGCGGAATTGTTCCTCTTTTCGGTCAAGAGGATCGCCGCGCTAGCGCGCACACGCCAAAATACCATTACCAATGGGCACGCACTCGAGAGGCGTTGCACGGGCTTCGTCATGAGCCCGGCAGCCCTTATGAGGGCATCATTGTGGAATACACAAATCCAACGAATGGCGGGCCTGTTATGCCAAACATGAGCTTTCGGGCTCAGCTTCTAAGACCAGGTGAAAAGACACTTCCGTATCGGACCACGACCAGTTCCTTATTTTGCGCTCTGGAGGGCTCTGGCTGCACCATTGTGGGCGACACAAAGCTCGAATGGGAAAAGAATGATGTGTTTGTCGTGCCAAACTGGATGTGGCGCGAGCATCATAATAAATCCAGCGCTGAAGATGCTCTGCTCTATTCGGTGACGGACTTTCCGCTAATCGCCAAAGCAGGTCTGATCAGAGAACAGGCAAAAAATTGTGACGGCGAATTGCTTGATCTAACACCGTTTTGAGAGCGGACGGTTCTCAATCTCACTTCTCAATCTTCACCCATCCGCGGTCACACAAGGCCGTGAGATCAGATTCGCGCGACCAAATGGAGTCCGAAATGTCCGAACAGCAGATTTCTATCACGTCCAAAGACGGCAAGTCGTTCGACGCCTATATCGCAATGCCCAAAGCGTCTCCGACGACGAAATCTTGGCCAGCAATCGTGGTGATTCATGAAATATTTGGCATCAATAACGCCATGCGGTCGGTGGCCAAGCGCTTCGCCGAGAGCGGCTTTATCGTTGCGATCCCGGATTTATTCTGGCGGATCGAGCGCGGCGTTGATCTCGGTTATGGCGACGATGACCGCAAAAAAGCAATGGAGTTTATGGGTAAGTTTGATTTGAACCTTGGTGTCGTCGACATCGGTTCGGCCATCGAAGCGGTGCGTCGCCTTCCAGAATGCAATGAAAAGGTCGCAGTCGTGGGCTTCTGCCTGGGGGGAACGCTAGCTTATCTGGCTGCGGCGCAAGCTAAACCTGATGCTGCGGTCAGTTATTATGGCACTGCCATTCATTCCCATCTCGATAAGGCGGAAAGCTTGTCATGTCCCATGCTTCTGCACTTCGCAGAAAAGGACAATTTTGTTCCCGCCGAGGCCGTCGCGAAGATCAAAGAGAGCCTGAATAAGAAGGCAACAGTGTTCACGTATCCAGACGTCGGCCACGCCTTCACAAACGTCGACCGAGGAGGTGTGTATGACGAAAAGTCTGCACAGCTGGCTCATTCTCGTACCCAAGATTTCTTGTCAGTCTTGCGGTGAGTCGCAATGAAACTTGGTCGCTTCGAAAATCACCGCATAGGTGTGATCTCCGAAAATCGTGTGTTCGATGTTACCGATGTGCTTCAGGACATGCCTGAGTTCCGTTGGCCGCTGCCTCCGGGCGACCAGTTTGTTTCTCGACTTGACGTTATGGAAAAACTCATAAGCGAGAAGATAAAACGTGCCGACTCTCGGCCCATCGACTCTGTCCAGTTTGATAGCCCGATTGCAAATCCAACTAAAATCATAGCGGCACCGATAAACTACAAAGAGCACATAAAGGAAGCGCGAGAAGATCCTGAAATAAGACAAAATCGGAAAATCACATCGATCGGCGACTGGGGATTGTTCCTCAAGTCGACGACCTCGGTCATCGGATGCTCAGAAGAAATCCAAATCAGATTTCCTGAACGACGAACAGATCACGAAATCGAGTTGGCCGTGGTAATTGGAAAGCACGCGGATCGAGTTTCGAGCGATGTCGCATTGAGCCATGTTGCGGGATACTGCATCGGACTTGATATGACATTGCGCGGTCCTGAGCTGCCAAGCTGGCGAAAGTCAATCGCGAGCTACACCGTGCTCGGGCCATGGCTCGTGACAACATCCGAAATACCCTCCCCAGGAAATCTTGAATTTTCGCTGAAAGTTAATGGGGAGATTCGGCAAAAATCGTGCACTTCGGAGCTCGTGTACAGCATCCCACGGCTCATTGAATACGCATCAGCCATGTATCCACTTTTTCCCGGAGACGTGATCCTAACCGGAACTCCAGACGGCGTGGGCCCCGTGGCGGCAGGTGACGAAATCGAGGCAGAATTCGAGAATATTGGCTCGATGAAAGTTCGCGTCGCAAGTTTGGTTCAGAAGGACTAAGCGATGGACGGACAACACGAGTCGACGACAAGATTGATTCCGCGCATGCCGGCACCTGTGCTGCGTATCCCCCTTGTCGAAGGCGGCGAGTGGGATCTGCGTGACCAGATCGTCAGTGACTTTACCCTGATTGCTTTTTACAGGGGGTTACATTGCCCGATTTGTTCGCGGTACGTAGCGGAACTAGATAGTTCGGTACCTCGCTTCGACACGTTAGGTACAAAGACATTCTGTGTCAGCATGGACTCGTTGGAGAGAGCGCGTGCGGCTAAGCAAGATTGGAAGTTGGCGCATCTACCATTGGGTTTCGGGCTTTCGGTGCGGACTGCCTTGGAGTGGGGCCTGTTTCTGTCTGCGGGCATGGGAAGCACTGCGGCGGGAATTGAGGAGCCTGCGGTCTTTACCGAACCTGCCATTTTCATAATAAAGTCGAATGGCGAATTATATTACTCCTCAGTGCAAACGATGCCTTTTGCTAGACCTGATCTGACGGCACTGGCAGATGCCATCGATTTAGTGAAGCGAAGAAATTATCCGGCGCGAGGCAATTTTCTTCCCTGAATTGCCTCATCTGGCGCCCGATTAGCTTGGCGCAAAATAGAGCGAGCGAATATCATGATTCACCTTTTCTACAGTCCCGGCGCGTGTTCGATGGCATCGCACATTACCTTGCAGGAGATTGGCGTACCATTTGAGAGAACTGCAGTAGATTTCAATCAGAATGCGCAGAAGAGTCCTGAATACCTCGCAATCAACCCCCGAGGAAAGGTGCCAGCTCTCCTTATCGACCATCAGGTCGTAACTGAAAATACTGCCATTCTCACATATCTTGCAAAGAGGTTCCCGGAGGCCAGGCTTTTGCCAGAAGACAGTCTGAGGGAGGCTCAATGCATCTCTCAGATGGCTTGGTTCTCAAATACCCCGCATATATCGCAGCGCGGAGTGATGCGGCCTTACGCTTTTGCATCGGACGAACGTCACCACGACGACGTGAAGCGCACGATGCGCGAAAACTTTTGGAAGAATCTATCGGAAATCGATGAACTGATAGGTGAGAAAACATGGTTTATGGGAGACACGTACTCTGTGGTAGATCCTTACGCGCTTGTATTTTATCGATGGGGCTTGCGAGCTAAGCTTCCTGTGCACGAGCTAAGATCTTTTACGGAGCTAAAAAACCGAATGCTTCAGAGGCAAGCCGTTAAGGCTGTACTCGAGCGAGAGAAAGACACATTGTTGTTGTTGTGAATAGCCTCCATCGGAAATTCATTGAAAAATAAGTCTTCGGACGACCGCGCGTCATGTTTCCGCGACGATATAGCCACTTCATATACGGAGTACTTCAGTCAGGATTAACCTGCGCAGTTGCGTCAGCAATTACAACGGTCCAGTTGGTATCGTTTGAGCGGTTCCTAGTTTCTTGGATTGCTTCGTGGTTTCTTTCCTGGCTCATGATGTTGCCAATTGTCGTGCTTGCAGCTCCGATCATCAAACTGCTAACTCTATATTTTACTGATCAGAAGGAATAGCCTGCTGTACCATTGGAGAGCTAGCCGAATGCTATCCACGACGTCGTCTGTGCCGCCGCGGGGTAGCTGACAAGATCCCTCTCGACTTGTGGCATGGTGTGGTAGTCGATCCTCCATGCTTCGATGATCTGCCGCGCTTCGCGCGGCTGCTGAACATGGGCTCGTTGAGGCATTCATCGTGTAGCCGGCCGTTGATGGGGTAGACGGCCCCTGCACCCGGCATCGGTGCGCCATGGTGGGCTCAACGTTGGTCCACTAAGGCAGGAGCCGTCCAAAATGCATATTTGCGTCATCGGGTTCGATATCGCCAAGCAAGTATTCCAGGGCACGCGGCGGGCGCGGTAGGTCGCATGGTCGCCCAAGCGAGGCTGCGGTGCGGCCAAGTGCTCGACTATTTCTACGATCTGCCTCCATGCCTCGTAGGCGGAGGCGTGCGCAACCGCCCACCACTGGGCGCGTGAGCTGGTCGCTGGGCCACGACATCAAGCTGATGCCGCCCGCCTACGTGAAGCCATAAGTCAAGCGCAACAAGGCCGACGCAGCCGACGCCCAGGCTGTCGCCGAAGCCGTCACGCGACCAACGATGCGCTTCGTCGCGGTAAAGTCTGCTGACCAGCAGGCCATGCTCATGCTTCACCGCGTGCGCGAGTCGCTCGTCCGTCAGCGGGCGCGATTGGCGACCGCGCTGCGCGCGCATCTGGCCGAAGTCGAGATCATGGCGCCTCAGGGCATCCATCATCGTGTCGAAAAGCTCGCGGCTGAAGTCCACAACCCGGCAGTGCCACAACTGGCGCGCGAGGTGCTGATCCGCGAACTCCATCAGGCCAGCGGTCATGAGATGGGCCGCAAAAAAGGCCGCATAGGTGAACACACCCGACTTAAAAGTTGCGAAAACGGGGGCATCTAAATGGCGCAGGAGTTGAATACGGGTGCGTCGAAAGTGGCGCTACGACGACTTCGGCCGACCGAACGGCTCACTGCCGCGATCTTGGCGCGACACATGACGCTTAGCTACCCTGCGGTTGGCGAATGGAGTGGTGAGTCATTGGTGAGTTTCGATTTCGTTCGTTTTGACGCAATAATGCTAAGCCATTGAAATAGTTGGCGCACCCGACACGATTCGAACGTGTGACCTTTGCCTTCGGAGGGCAGTGCTTCGGAAAAAGAGCGTCAGTGCTAGCTGATGTGCAGCGCGCCGAAGCACAGTCTAAAGGCTAGGCCGCAAGTTTGGTCAACGCCCGCGGTTCCATATGCGCTTCAGGAATCTCAAATTTAGACGACTGGAGCCAAGTCAGTGGCTGCCTATTGGCGATCTTTCCCGCTTGCTCGAGCACAATCGCGGAAATGCGCTCTTGTAGCTGTCTCAGATGGTCATTCAAGAGCTTGTCACGAGTGATGTAGCCCTCGTTCACTCCCGGTACCGAATGGTTCATCAGCAAATGAATATCGAGCTTCGAAATCTTCGCGGATTGAGCGATCGTACGATAGCTCTGGCGCAAATCATTGCCCCACTTGGACAGTTCGGTTCGATCTTCCTTATGCTCCTCGATATGACCGGATTTGCTATCCGCAGGGAACAGCCAAACGTCCGCCTGATCGGGATATAGCGTTCGTCCGCTTCGGATGGCGCGGATGATGCAACGGGTCATCGCGTGGGAAAGTGGAATATCAAACGCACGTTCATCGCCGCCCTTTGGTCTAGGAATGTGCAGCACGCGAGCTCGAAAATCGACGTGCTCAAGCCTAGCTCGCTTCAAAGCAGTCGGTCGCGACCCGCTGAGCAAAAGCAAGAGATGAAACTCACGGCGAATAAGGTTCTGGAATAGATGCAACTCCTCGAGCCAGCTGAGCAGATCCGCCGCCCCCATGCCTGTGTTTCGACGCTCCTCCGGATTCCAGTCAACGGCGAGCGTTGGGTTTGCTAGAGGAAGTTCCGTGTTGGCCTTCCGCGCGTGATTGTAGACGGCCCGCAAACTGCGCATTGCACCGTTCGCTATGTACGGTCCGTTCTCTTTGGTGATCTTGTCATGGCGTTCGGCGACCAGCTTTGGTTGTCGTCCAAGTCGAGCTAGCGGTTTGTCGAGCCAATCATCGAAAAGCCGGTCCATATGATCCCGGTAGTTCTCGATGGTCCCTTCGCTTCGTGCCTTCCGGACCATGTGGGCGTCACGATAACGCTCCCATGCCTGCCGCAGAGTAACCGCGCCCTTTCGTAGAGGTGCATCATCTCCGGGGCGCCGGCCCTTGGCGATAGCGGCGAGAATATCCTTCGCTTTCGCCCGCGCCTCCCGAGACGGAATGTCCCCAAACTCCGCAATCTTCTTGCGAGCGGAAAACTCGCGGACACCGTCGCGCCAGAATGCGCCCTGAGCCGCAAAAGTCTTCTTCCGCCGTCCGATGACGACTACGAAGCCCTTCAATTCAGTATCGAGAACCTTGTATTGCCCCTCCTCAGCGAGAGGCAACTGGTTGATCGCCTTGTCCGTGATTTCCATAGATACGTCAGCCACGCTGCGTCTCCAGAAAACTAGTCTGCGATTAGTCTGCGGGACTTCTCGACCAAGGGTTTCGGTGTCTTGCTACGCTTCGTTGCGCTGAAATACGAAAAGCGGTAGCAAGATCAATATGATGTAAGGGAGTGGTTGAGGCCACATCAAGGCGCGCGAAAACCCGACAACGCCTAAATTCAAACTTCGAATCTGGGGGTCAGGGGTTCGAATCCCTTCCGGCGCGCCATC
>CAZXJZ010000014.1:0-5059 GCA_964641065.1 uncultured Hyphomicrobiales bacterium
GCAACCGATCTGCAGAACGCGCTTGCCGATCTTGGAGAATGCGACCGACAGGTTCGACGACGTCGTGCTCTTGCCGATGCCGCCCTTGCCGTAGACCGAGAACACCTTGGCCTTGCCGATCGTCAGGGCAGGATCGAGCTGGACCTGCACGCTGCCGGCGCCATCCGGGCGGGAGGCGCGCTCACGCGCTACCGATGGGTTGGTGTATACGTTCATGCCGCCACTCCCTGTCCGAGACCGGCCGGTCCGATCCCTTCCAGTCGATCCTCGAGTTCGTCGCCGGCGCGCCGCAGCGCATCCAGCATCGAGGGCTCCGGCGTCCAGTAATTGCGCTGATGCGCTTCGATCAGTCGGTTCGCCATTTTCGCGGATGCCACGGGATTGAGCGTGGCGAGGCGATTGCGCATCTCGTCATCGAGGACGAATGTTTCAGTGAATTGCTTGTAGACCCAGGGCGCGACCTCGCCGGTGGTCGCGGACCAGCCGACGGTGTTGGTGACGTGCGCCTCGATCTGTCGCACGCCCTCGTAGCCGTGCGAGAGCAGCGCCTCGTACCATTTCGGATTGAGCGCGCGCGTGCGGGTCTCGAGCGTGACCTGCTCGGACAGGGTGCGCACCGTGCCCTCACCGCGGGTCTGGTCGCCGATATAAACATTGGCGGCGCTTCCGCGGGCGCGCCGCACGGCGCGGCTGATGCCGCCGAGGGTGTCGAAATAATGGTCGACGGTGGTAACGCCGAGTTCGATCGAGTCGAGATTCTGGTAGGCGACGTCGACACTCTTCAGCATGTGCGCCAACACAACCTCCTGCCGGGAGGCGCGGCCGTCCACACCGTATGCGAAGCCCTTGCGCCGGACGAATGCCTCGGCCAGTTCGTCCTCGTCGTTCCAGCCGCCGCTGTCGACGAGCTGGTTGACGTTCGCGCCATAGGCGCCGTCGGCGTTGCCGAACACGCGCAGCGCCGCCTGCGCGATGTCGCATCCATGCGCGTCCTGGCAGGCCAGCGCATGCTTGCGGATGAAGTTCATCTCGACCGGTTCGTCGGCCTGCGCCGCGAGCAGGGCGGCTTCGGCGATCAGCTTGGTCTGCAGCGGCAGCAGGTCGCGGAAGATCCCCGAGAGCGTGACGATCACGTCGATGCGCGGGCGTCCGAGCGTCTCCAGCGAAATGAGCTTCGCACCCACCACGCGGCCATAACTATCGTGGCGCGGCTCCGCACCCATTAGCCACAGGACTTGCGCGATCGGGCCGCCTTCGGTCTTCAGATTGTCGGTGCCCCACAACACCATCGCGATGGTCTCGGGGAGGGCATGGCCATCCTTGCTATGCCGGGCGAGAAGCGTATCGGCCTGCCGCGCACCATCGCGCACTGCGAAGGCACTCGGGATCCGGAACGGATCGAAGCCGTGCAGGTTGCGGCCGGTCGGAAGGATATCGGGCGTCCGCAACAGGTCGCCGCCCGGCGCCGGAGCGATGTAGCGGGCGTCAAGCGCGCGCACGATGGACGGCGTCTCGTTGTCTGTGGCCAGCAACTCATCGAGTGCGGCGCGACGCTCCGGCTCGGTGACGCCCGCGGCATCAAGCATCTCGGCCCGTGCCTCGGCGGCGGGCACCTGGCCCACGACATGCAGGCCGTGTGGGATCAGCGTGTATTCGAGTTCGAGCACCTCGCGGTGCAGCCGCGCGATCTCGGTATCGGCCTTGTCGTCCCAGGCCGGCTCGCTCGCTGCGAGTTCGATCGCGCAGGCTTGCGCCTGAATCATGGTCGCCAGCGTCGTACGCTGTCCCGCATCCGTATCGGGATCCATGGTGCGCCAGCGATCGATCGAGGTCCTGAGATCGACGAGGCCGCGATACAGCCCCGCCTTGGTCACCGATGGCGTGAGATAGCTGATCAGCGTGGCGCCCGTCCGGCGCTTGGCCAGCGTGCCTTCGGACGGATTGTTCGAGGCATAGAGATAGAAATTCGGCAGATCGGAGATCAGTCGGTCCGGCCAGCATGCAGCGGACAAACCGGCCTGCTTGCCGGGCATGAATTCGAGTGCGCCATGGGTGCCGAAATGCAGGACCGCATCCGCACCGAAATCCTCGCGCAGATAGCGGTAGAAGGCGCAGAAGGCATGAGTCGGCGCGAAGCTCTTCTCGAACAGCAGCCGCATCGGGTCGCCCTCGTAGCCGAAGGCAGGCTGCACGCCGACGAACACATTTCCGAAATGCGCGCCGAGGACGAAGATGTTGCGTCCGTCGGTCTGGTGGCGGCCGGGCGCTGCGCCCCATTGCGCTTCGATCTCGGAGAGCCAGCGTTGCTTGCGGACATGCTCGTCGGCAGGCATGCGGTGCGCGACATTGGCGTCGGCGCCAAAGCGTTTCGAATTGCCGTCGAGAATGCGGCTTCGCAAGGCGTCGACATCGGCGGGGAGGTCGACCTCGTAGCCGCTGGCCTTCAGCGCCGTGAGCGTGTTGTGCAGCGATTCGAACACCGACAGATACGCTGCGGTGCCGGTCGCGCCGGCATTCGGCGGGAAATTGAACAGCACGATGGCGAGCTTGCGCTCCGCCCGCTCCAGCCGGCGCAGGGCAACAAGCTTGGCCACCCGCGCTGCCAGCATCGCTGCGCGTTCGTTATGGGCGGTCATGGCCCGCCGGGAATCCGGGTTCGCTTCCGATCGCCCGCCGAAGGTCATCGGGCAGATCGCGCCGTCCAGCTCGGGGATCGCCACCATCATCGTGGCTTCGACCGGTGACAGGCCGCGCGCATCGCCCTGCCATTGTTCCAGCGTCTGGAACTCGACCGGATGCGCGGCGACATACGGCACATCGAGTTGCGCCAGGATTTCCGCAGCGGCGGCTGCGTCATTATATGCGGGCCCGCCGACCAGCGAGAAGCCGGTCAACGAGACCAGCGTATCGATCTGCGGTTGGCCGTCCTTCAGGAAATAGCGTTCGACGGCCGGCCGCGCATCGAGACCGCTGGCAAAAGCCGGAATGACGGTAAGGCCCTTGGCTTCGAGCGCCGAGATGACCCCGTCATAATGCGCCGAATTTCCGGCCAGCACATAGGAGCGCATGACCAGGACGCCGACCGTGCCTTCGGCACGGCGGGTGCGCGGCAATTCGCTCAGTTTCTCGACGATGCGGGTCTTGGCTTTGGGATGATAGAGCCCGACTTCCGGATAATGCAGCGGCGCGCCGGTGCGCAGGTGCTTGCCGAGGGCCTTGCGCGGGCCCTGGCCATAGCGCTGGATCAGGAGCCGAACCATGTTGGCCAGGTTTTCTTCCGAGCCGGCCAGCCAGTATTGCAGGGTGAGGAAATAGGCGCGCACGTCCTGCGCGGTGCCGGGGATGAAGCGCAGCAATTTCGGCAGTTGCCGCAGCATCTTCATCTGCCCGGCGCCGCTCGATTGCGTGGTTTTGCCGCTGCCGCGCAAGCGCTTCAGCATCGCGACGACGCCGTTGGCCTGCCCCGACATGTCGAAGCGGCCAGCGCGGGTGAGGCGGACCACTTCGCCGGCGGACAGGCAGCAGACCATGGCATCGCAGGCATTGCGACGCGCTTCGAGCGCCGGCAACACGGCGCGGATGTGATCCTCCAGAAACAGCATGGTTGCGATCACGATGTCGCCGCGCGCGATATCGGCGTGGCATTTCGCCAGCGCGACCGGATCGCCGTCCCATTCGTCGGCGGAGTGGACGACGAGGTCGAGACCGGGCAGTTCGGCGCGCAGCAGGTCATGGGCGCGCTCGGCGGCACCGGCGAGATGGCCGTCCATCGTCACGATCACGACGCGCACCGGCGTCGTCTCAGCGTCCGAAATGCGCTTTCGCATCATAGAGCGTCTCGATTGTGATCTGGGCAAGTCCCTGGGTCTGCGCGAAACTCTCCGTGTTGCGGCGAGCCTTGCCGCGCACGAAGAAGGGAATTTTCTTCAGTTCTTTTTCGGCATCCTGCGTCCAATGGATCGGTGCGCCGGGCATATCTGGCTGCGGCGCGATCGGCGTATTGGTTTCAGGCTTTGCCTGGTGACCGAGATGTGAGGCGCCGGCGCTGTCGTGAAATTCGTGATCGTCGCGGAACATCGCGAGCAGATGTTCCTCGAGGCCCATCATCAGCGGATGCACCCAGGTGTCGAAAATGACGTTCGCACCCTCAAAGCCCATCTGCGGCGAGTAACGCGCCGGGAAGTCCTGCACATGCACGGGCGCCGAGATGACCGCACAGGGCACGCCCAGGCGCTTGGCGATATGCCGCTCCATCTGCGTGCCGAGTACGAGTTCGGGCTGGAGCTGTGCGATCCGGGCTTCGACGTCGAGATAATCGTCGGTGATGAGCGCTTCGACGCCAAGCTCGGCCGCGAGCGCACGGACCTCGCGAGCGAATTCGCGCGTATAGGTCCCGATTCCGGCAACGGTGAAAGCAAGCTCGTCAGACGCGACGCGTGCGGCAGCGATGACATGCGTCGCATCGCCAAAGATAAAGACGCGCTTGCCGGTGAGATAGGTCGAGTCGACCGAGCGTGAATACCAGGGCAGGCGGGATTGCTCGGATGCGAGAATGCCGCTGACATCGACGCCGGAAAGTGCGCCCACTTCGGTGATGAATGCGCGGGTGGCGGACACGCCGATCGGGATTGTCTTGGTGAAAGGCTGCTTGAAGGTCTTCTGCAGCCACTGCGCGGTCGGGCCGGCGATTTCCGGATACAGCACGACGTTGAAATCCGCATCGGCCAGGCGCGCGATGTCCGCGGGCGTTGCGCCCAGCGGCGCGCAGACATTCACTTCGACGCCGATGTCGGTCAGCAGTCTGGTGATTTCGGTGACATCGTCACGGTGCCGGAAGCCGAGGGCGGTCGCACCGAGGATATTGCAGCGGGGCGGGCCGGCCGGGCGTTCGGCGTCCGGCGCGGGCGGGACAGCGAGCGCGCGGACGATCTGGTAAAACGTCTCCGACGCGCCCCAGTTTTCCTTCTTCTGATAGGACGGCAATTCAAGCGGGATCACCGGGACCGGCAGACCCAGCGCATGCGCCAGGCCGCCTGGATCGTCCTGGATCAGTTCGGCG
>CAZXJZ010000014.1:5069-44329 GCA_964641065.1 uncultured Hyphomicrobiales bacterium
TTGAAGCGTTCGCAGGCATCGGCGGCGGCGCGCTTGAACAGGTCGGCGGTATCGCCGCCGAGATCGCGCGCCTGGAAGGTCGTGTAGGTGACCGGCGGACGCTTGCTTTGCCGCTCGATCATGGTGAAGAGCAGGTCCGCATAGGTGTCGCCCTGCGGCGCGTGCAGGACATAATGCAGGCCGTCCATCGCGGCGGCGATGCGCATCGCGCCGACGTGGGGGGGGCCTTCATATGTCCAGAGCGTGAGCTGCATGTCAGGCCACCAGCCGGTCGCGGCGATTGAGCGGGCGCGCGAACAATTCGGCGAGATCGGCCGCCTGTTCGTAGCCCTGCACCGGTGTGAACAGCAGTTCGATCGACCATTTGGTGGTGAAGCCTTCGGCCTCGAGGGGATTGGCGAGGCCCAGACCGCACACGATCAGGTCGGGCTTTGCCTCGCGGCAGCGATCGAGCTGGCGTTCGACATCCTGGCCTTCGCTGAGTGTGATGTCGGCCGGCAGCATCGCAAGCTCCTGCGCCAGATGCTGGCGATGCAGATAGGGCGTGCCGACTTCGGTCAGCTGCATGCCGAGTTCGCGCGCAAGGAAGCGGGCCAGCGGAATTTCGAGCTGCGAGTCGGGGAAAAAGAAGATGCGCTTGCCGCCGAGCATTGCGGTATGCCGCTGGACGGCCTTGCGTGCGCGCAATATCAGCGGTGCGGTCACGCGGTCGAATTGCGGCGCAGGAATCCCGAAAGCGTCCGCTGCGGCCTTGAGCCAGAGGGTCGTACCCTCGACGCCGAGAGGGAACGGAGCTGCCAGCCGAGTTGCGCCGCGCTCCTCAAGCATCCGAGCCGTTTCGCCAAGAAACGGTTGCGCCAGCAGGAAACGCGTGCCGGGTCCAACCGGCGGCAGCTCCGATGCGTGCCGGGGAGGGAGGAAGCGCACGGGCGCGATCCCCAGCGACGCGAAAAGCCGTGAAAACTGGTCTTCGACGATGTCCGAAAGAGCGCCGACCACGAGAAGCGACGGGCTCGCGTCGCCGGCCTCGGCGGGCAATTCCGGAACGAGTGCCGCGAGGCACGCATCCTCGCCCTGCGTGAAGGTGGTTTCGATGCCGCTGCCGGAATAATTCAGCACCCGCACCGCCGGCATGTGCTGCCGCGACAACCGCTGCGCCGCGCGCGAGAGGTCGAGCTTGATCACTTCCGACGGACAGGAGCCGACAAGGAACAGCATCTTGATGTCGGGACGCCGCTCCAGCAGGCGCGAGACGACGCGATCGAGTTCGTCATTGGCGTCGGACAGGCCCGCGAGGTCGCGCTCGTCGATGATGGCGGTCGCGAACCGCGGCTCGGCGAAGATCATGACGCCGGCGGCGGATTGAATGAGATGCGCGCAGGTGCGCGAGCCGACCACCAGGAAGAAGGCATCCTGGATTTTCCGGTGCAGCCAGATGATGCCGGTCAGGCCGCAGAAAACCTCGCGCTGGCCGCGTTCGCGCAACACCGGCAATGCACCGGGTTCCGTGACGGGCCTGGAACCGCAGCCGGTGACATCGGGGATCTGCGGGCGCGCGTTCATGGCACGCTCCCGATCATCTCTGATGTTTCTTCGGCTTGATTGCCGCGACCCTCGAGCCGCGCCATCCGCAGCTTGATCAGGAACTGCGCGGCGTTAATCACGTAGGCGGCATAGGCCGCGAGCGCGAGATAGAGCTGCTGCTGCGGTGTAAGCCAGCCGAAGGCGAGGACGGCGAGATAGGCTGTGTGCAGCGCCAACACCAGCATGCTGAACACGTCTTCCCAGAAGAAGGCGGGCACAAACAGGTAATGTCCGAAGACGCGCTTCTCCCAGATGCTGCCGGTGATCATGATGGCGTAGAGGCACAGCGTCTTGATCACGACCGAGATGGTCGCGGCGGCGAAGCCGTCGCCGGTTGCCAGATAGCGCAGCACCAGCGCGAGGCTGATCAGGAAGACAACGAACTGCACCGGTGCCAGCACGCCCTGGACGATGGTCCACGGTGAGTCATCGCGACGGCGGCGTTGTTCAGGTGTGTAAAGAGAACCGGCCGTGAAGTCCGACGATTTGTAAAGCTGTCTTGACAATCGCTCGGGTGAGGAATTCGATTGGTCCCGGGGATCGCGAAACGAGACGGCGCGGCTTTCTGCCGCTTTCTTCACTAAATCACGGTCAATTGCTTGATCCGAGGGCATCGCGCTTCCCCTGCGCGGACTGGCCGACAGGCCAGCCAATTGAGAGGAAACGTTATCCGGCCGACTCGGAAGTGTCAATAAAGTTAGACGTAAAGAAAACTTGACGTTTCGTTTCCGGCCGGTTTCAATTCGAGGAGGGATTGAACCATGGTCGACATGAGACAAGCCACTTCCCCAGGAGCCGCCGGTCACACGTTTGATCGGGACAGCGCGGAGTTTGGTGGGATTCGTTCCGGCGATAATCTCCTCGACTTTCCGCAGCCGGCGCGCGCCAGTGCGGAAGATCTGGTCGTTCTCCAGCGGGTTGTTGCATTTGAAATCCTGCCGCGGGTGATCCGCGCGCACGGCGCCGATCCGGCTCAGGCCATGCCGCGCCTGCCAGTTGAGGAGCGGGTCACCGACGAGGTGAAAGCTTTCTGCAACATCGTGCTGTCGCAGAATCCCGATGCCGCATTGCGACACATCGAGGCGCTGGTTGCGAGTGGACGATCATTGGAGACCATCTATCTCGACCTGATGGTCCCCTGCGCGCGCTATCTGCGCCGCCTCTGGGATGAGGATGTGTGCGATTTCGCCGCAGCCACGCTCGCGCTCTGGCGCCTGCAGCAGCTCCTGCGTGATTTCAGCACCGCGTTCCGCAGCCTCGGTGCCGAACATTCCTGTGGATTACGCGCCCTGCTGGCGCCGGCGCCCGGCGAGAAGCAGGAGCTAAGCTTCATCATGTTCGATCTCGCTCTGATCGGCGAGTTTTTCCGCCGCGACGGCTGGGACGCCTGGATCGAGCCGGATTCGTCGAGCGCTGAATTTTCCGCGCTGGTGCGGACCCACTGGTTCGACGTTGTGGAATTCCAGGTGAGTGGCGACAAGCGGCTCGATGCGCTCGCCGCCAGCATCAGCGCCGTGCGGCGCGATTCTCCGAACCAGGGGCTCAGGGTTCTGGTTTGCGGTCCCGCTTTCGTGCGTCATCCCGAACTCATTCTGGTCGTCGGCGGGGATCTGCCGGCGGCCGATCCCAAACTTGGAGTTGCGCAGGCCCGTAACCTGGTCGGACTTCCCACAACGACACGTGGCTGAAGTCATTGCTTCAAGAACTCAGAACCAGGGAGGAAACGGAGTGGAGGGCTTTCGCGTCGCAGAGAACCGAGGCGTCCGTGAAGCTGTTTCAGGCCCCGAAAGAGACGTTGGGCGATCTCGATGCGGAAGCGGCCGCGACCGTTATTGCAACGGCGGCGGATGTCGCGCTCGTCCTGAACGCGCAGGGCATTATCCAGGATCTGGCCTTCCCGCGCGCGGAGCTTGCCTCCGAATTCACTGACGCGGCTGAGTGGATCGGCCGTCCATGGGCCGACATGCTGATCGAGGACAGCCGCCCCAAAGTGAGGGCGCTGCTCGACGAGGCGACCGGGACCACCACATCGCGCTGGCGGCAGCTCAATCACCGATCGGCCAGCGGCTCCGAATTCCCAATCCTCTATTCGGTCGTCAAGATTGGCGCCAGCGATCGCTTTGTTGCGGTCGGGCGTGACCTTCGTACGTTGGCGACGCTGCAACAGCGGCTGGTCGAGGCGCAGATGTCGATGGAGCGCGATTATTCGCGCTTGCGGCACGTCGAGACCCGATACCGGATCTTGTTTCAGACCTCGGCAGAGCCCGTGCTCGTGGTCGATGCCACGACCGACAAAGTCGTCGAAGCCAATCCGGCCGCGACCCGTCTGTTTGGCGACAGTGTCGGCCGCATGATCGGAAACGGTTTCCCCGCCAATCTCACGGTCGAGGGTTTGCAGGCGTTGCGCGCCTTATCGACTTCGGTGCGAGCCGGGCATGGTGTCGAGGACCTGCGCCTGCGGCTCAGCGACACTAACTTGGAGTTCGTGGTCTCGACCTCGCTTTTCCGTCAGGCCGCGTCCGCCTTCTATCTCGTCCGCTTCACGCCGTCGCATATCCAGGGTGTTCTGCCGCAACCCTCTGTCGCCACCGCGCGTCTGGCCAAATTTGCACGCAACGCCCCGGACGGCTTCGTGCTGACCGATGTCGAGGGCCGCGTCCAGTCGGTCAACACCGCGTTCCTGCAGATGGCGCAGCTTCTGACCGAAGATCAGCCGCGCGGTGAGGCGCTTGACCGCTGGCTCGGCCGCTCGGACGTGGATATGCGCGTCGTCATCGCGAATCTTCGCCAGCACGGTTCGGTCCATCTGTTCTCGACCGTGCTGCGGGGCGAGCTTGGCGCGATGATCGACGTCGAAGTGTCGGCGATCTCGCAACTCGACGACAAGGAAATGAGCTTCGGCTTCGCGATCCGCAATGTCGGCCGCAGACTGGTCTCCACCACCGGCGAGCAACGCGTTCTCACCCGGTCCCCCGAGCAGCTGAAGGATCTGATCGGGCGCGTGCCGCTCAAGGACATCGTGCGCGACACCACCGATGTGATCGAACGGCTCTCGATCGAAGCAGCGCTCGAACTGACCGGCGACAACCGGGCCGCAGCCGCCGAGATGCTCGGGCTCAGCCGCCAAAGTCTTTACGTCAAGCTGCGCCGGTTCGGTCTCGCGGATGGCGCCAGCGAGAGCGACGATGGGCATTAGATCGCTGCCGACGCATGCACGGCCCGATCCCGCAGCGGTCCTTGAACTGCTGAAGCCGATCACCTGGTTTCCGCCGATGTGGGCTTACGGCTGCGGGGTGGTGTCGTCCGGATTGTCCGTCGGCGATCGCTGGCCTTACGTGATTGCCGGGATCGTGCTGGCCGGTCCGATGGTCTGCGGCACCTCGCAGGCGGTGAATGACTGGTTCGACCGGCATGTCGATGCGATCAACGAGCCGGACCGGCCGATCCCGTCCGGCCGCGTGCCCGGCGCCTGGGGACTTTATATTGCGATTGCATGGACGCTGCTTTCGCTCCTGGTCGCGACCGCGCTGGGGCCATGGGGATTTGCGGCCGCGGTGGTCGGCCTCGCACTCGCCTGGGCTTACAGCGCGCCACCGTTCCGGCTGAAGCAGAATGGCTGGTGGGGCAATTCCGCCGTTGCCGGATGCTACGAAGGCTTGCCGTGGTTCACCGGTGCGGCGGTGATGGCGGCGGCGTTTCCCGATTGGCGGATCGTGCTGCTCGCGGCGATCTACAGCGTCGGCGCGCACGGCATCATGACGCTCAACGACTTCAAGTCGATCGAGGGCGACAAGCGCATGGGCATTGCCTCGTTGCCGGTGCAGCTTGGCCCCGACCGAGCGGCGCGGCTGGCCTGTATCGTCATGGCGTTGCCGCAGGTGGCGGTGGTGGCGATCCTGCTGTTCTGGGATCGCCCGTGGCATGCCGCTGCCATTGCCGCCGTTCTCGCCTTGCAAATCCTGCTCATGCCGCGCCTGCTCGGCGATCCGCGTGGCAAGGCAGCCTGGTATAACGCGACCGGCGTTACGCTTTACGTCAGCGGCATGCTGATCAGCGCATTCGCGGTCGGCTCACTCGTCGCAGGTGGCGCATGACCACAATGAAACCGCTCGGCTGGTTCGGCATCGTGCGGCTTGGCCTTGTGCAGACTGCGCTCGGCGCCATCGTGGTTCTCACCACCTCGACGCTGAACCGGGTGATGGTGGTCGAAATGGCGTTGCCGGCGATGGTGCCCGGAGCGCTGGTGGCATTGCATTACGCTTTGCAGATCTTCCGTCCTCGCTTTGGGTTCGGTTCCGACGCCGGCGGCCGCCGCACGCCATGGATCGTCGGCGGGATGGCGGTGCTTTGCGCGGGCGGCACGATTGCGGCAGTGGCAACCGCGCTGATGGCCACGCACCCTGTCGCCGGGATCGGCCTCGCGGTGCTCGGATTCCTCTGCATCGGATTCGGGGTCGGCGCCTCCGGGACGACGCTCCTGGTGTTGCTCGCGACCCGCACCGACGAGCGCCGGCGTCCGGCCGCAGCCACCATCGTCTGGGTAATGATGATCGCGGGCTTCATCGTCACGGCGGCGACCGCGGGCTCGCTGCTCGATCCATTCTCCCCGGCGCGGCTGGTTGCGGTCGCGAGCGGTGTCTCGCTTGTGGCCTTCGTCCTGTCGTTGATCGCGGTCTGGGGCATCGAAGGCGCAGCGCGCCAGCAGACCGCAGCCGCGTCACAGCAAAGGGCGACGTTCCGGCAGGCGCTGGCGGAAGTATGGGCCGAGCCGCAGGCGCGGCGCTTCGGAATTTTCGTATTCATTTCCATGCTTGCCTTCAGCGCGCAGGACCTGATCCTCGAGCCGTTCGCGGGCATCGTGTTCGATTATACGCCGGGCGAGTCGACGCGATTGTCGGGGGTGCAGAACAGCGGCGTGCTCGCCGGTATGGTGCTGGTGGCGATTGCCGGCAGCGCCATTGGCGGCAAGCGGCTCGGCTCGTTACCGATGTGGATGGTGACCGGCTGCGTCTGCTCTGCGCTGGCGTTGTTCGGCCTCGTGCTGGCAGCGGCAATCGGTCCATCCTGGCCGCTGCGGGCGTCCGTCTTTCTTCTCGGCTTTTTCAACGGCGTCTATGCGGTGGCGGCAATCGGTTCGATGATGGCGCTGGTCGCAAAGGGTGCGCCGGCACGTGAAGGCGTCCGCATGGGATTGTGGGGCGCGTCCCAGGCCTTCGCGTTCGGTCTCGGCGGCTTTCTCGGCGCAGCCGCCAGTGACCTCGCACGCCATTGGCTCGGCTCGCCGGCTGCGGCCTACGGCACCGTGTTCGCGATCGAAGGACTTCTATTCCTTCTCGCCGCCGTGTTGGCGCTGCGGCTGAACCGCAATCCGGCAGCCGACAGAACAGCGATCAAGACAATCTCAGGGAGGAATGCCCATGCATCCGCGTGAGACTTTCGATGTCGTCGTCGTGGGTGGCGGCCCGAGTGGGGCGACCGCGGCCAGTGTGCTGGCGCGCCAGGGCCGCTCGGTGCTGCTGCTCGACCGTGCCGGACGCATCAAGCCCTGCGGCGGTGCAATCCCGCCGCGCCTGATCCGCGACTTCGAGATTCCCGACGAATTGCTGGTGGCCCGCGTCACCTCCGCACGCATCGTCTCGCCGAAGGACCGGCATGTCGATATGCCGATCGACGGCGGCTTCGTCGGGATGGTGGATCGCGACGTGTTCGACGAATGGCTGCGCGAACGTGCCGCGCGCGACGGTGCGATCCGGAGAACCGGAACCTTCCAGGCCTTCGAGCGCGATGCCGATGGCACCGCGGTCCTGCATTACCGGAGCAAGGGGCAGGACGGGGCCGTGCGCGCACGCGCGGTGATCGGCGCCGATGGCGCGCTGTCGGCGGTCGCGCGCGAAGCGATGCCCGATCTCGAGACCGTTCCCTATGTCTTCGCCTATCATGAGATCGTGCGCTCGCCGCGCAAGGACAGCCGGTTCTTCGACGGCAAGCGATGCGACGTCTATTACCGCGGCGAACTCTCGCCCGACTTTTACAGCTGGATTTTCCCGCACGGCGATACCGCCAGTATTGGCACCGGCTCGGCGCATAAGGGATTTTCGCTGCGCAATGCCGTGGGCGCCTTGCGCGAATGCGCCGGCCTCGATGGGCTGGAGACCATCCGGCGCGAAGGGGCGCCGATCCCGCTGCGGCCGTTGTCGCGATGGGACAATGGCCGCGACATCGTGCTGGCCGGTGATGCCGCGGGCATCGTCGCGCCGGCGTCAGGCGAGGGCATTTACTACGCAATGGCCGGCGGACAGATGAGCGCGGAAGCGGCCGGCCGCTTCCTCGACACCGGCAATTCGCGCGAACTCGCCTCGGCGCGCAAGCGCTTCATGAAGCAGCACGGCTCGGTTTTCCGCGTGCTCGGCATGATGCAGCGCTTCTGGTATGCGAGCGACAATCGCCGCGAGCGCTTCGTCAGCATCTGCCGCGACCGCGATGTGCAGCAGCTCACATGGGATGCGTACATGAACAAGGAGCTGGTGCGGGCGAAGCCGATGGCGCATGTGCGCATCTTCTTCAAGAATATCGCCCATCTGACCGGGCTCGCCCGGGTGTGACGGGACCATGGAGGAATTTTTCCGCAGCGGAATGGTGGCGGATGTCATCCTGGTTGTGATGGTCGCCGAAGCGCTGCTGCTTCTTTTGTACCGGAGGGTTACGGGGCGCGGAGTGGCGGCGCGTGATCTGTTCGCGATGCTGCTCGCCGGCGCCTGCCTCGTGCTGGCGCTGCGTGCGGTACTGACCGGATCGAGCTGGCCGGTGGTTGCGCTGTGTCTGCTTGCCGCGCTGATCGCGCATCTGATGGACTTGTACCGGCGGTGGCCCCGCCGGGCGGTCGGCTGATCGGAAGTCGCCTGTCTATGCGACGCGGTTGCTCGGGCGGCCGGCTTGGAAATTGTCGATATGCTCGACAACCTGATCCCATAACGTCTGCATGGCTTCGTCGCTGGCCCATGCGGTATGCGGGGTCACGATCACGTTGGGACGATTGAGGACTTTCAACAGCGGATTGTCAGGTTTCGGCGGCTCCGAGGTGAGGCAGTCGAACCCGATGCCGGCGATCTGTCCCTTGTCCAGTGCGTCCACGAGATCGGCTTCGTTGACGAGGCCACCGCGCGCGCAGTTGATCAGCAGCGGGCGCCGCTTCATCTTCGCGAATTCGGGTGCGGCGATCATGTTGCGGGTCGCCGGCATCAGCGGCGAATGCAGGGTGATGACATCCGAGGTCTCCAGCACCTCGTCGAACGGCGTGTAAAGCGGTCCCAGCCCCGTGACATTCTTGTGGGCCGCGAACAGCGTCCGCATGCCGAAAGCCTGCCCGAGCCGCGCGACGCCCTGGCCGAGCGCGCCTTCGCCGATGATGCCAAGCGTCGAGCCGGCCAGATCGTTGATCGGATGGGTGAAGAAGCAGAATTGCTGGGCTTCCTGCCAGCGGCCGTCGATCACGTCCTGGCGGAAGCCGATCAAGCCGCGACGCAGCGCCAGAATGAGCGCGAAGGTATGTTCTGGCACGGTATTGACGGCATAACCGCGGACGTTCGACACGACGATGCCGCGTTCCTTGCAGGCATCGATATCGAAGGCGTCATAGCCCGTGGCCGGGATGCAGATCATTTTCAGATCCGGCAATTGCATGATGGCGTCGCGCCGGATCGGCACCTTGTTGCAGACCGCGATATCGGCGCCGGTCAGCCGCTCGACGACCTGGTCGGGTTGCGTGCGGTCGTGCGCGATCCATTCGTGCGGGAAGGACGGTTTCGACATCCGGACCGATGGCCCGATCGTCGATCGGTCGAGAAAAACGATGCGCATTCTGGATGTGTCCCGAGCGGTTCTGGTTGCGGACACAATAACGCCCCGCATGCGGGGCGCTATCGTCGCGTTGTCTCAGGCGGTACGGATCACTCGGCAGCGATCCGCATCGCCTCTCCCGATTGCGACAGATGGCGGACCGCGGCGCCGGTGCCGGAGCCCGGCTCGAACTTGATTCCGACATCGCGCATCGCAAGTTCGACGCCGCCGAGCGCCTGCAGCACCATGATCTCGTTCAGCCAGCCCAGATGGCCGATCCGGAACACTTTGCCCGCGACCTTGTTCAGGCCGGTGCCGAGCGAGAGGTCGTAGCGATTGTAGGCGGTCTTGATCACCTCGTTCGCATCGAAGCCGTCCGGCACCACCACCGCGGTCACGGTGTCGGAGAACCATTCCGGGCCCTGTGCGCACATGCGCAAACCCCAGGCATCGACGGCCGCGCGGACCGCACCGGCGAGCCGGTGATGGCGCGCGAACACATTCGGCAATCCCTCTTCCGTCAGCATGTCGATCGACGCTCGCAGCCCGCGGAGCAGCGTCGCCGCCGGCGTGTAGGGGAAGTAGCCCTGGGCGTTGGCCTTGATCATGTCCTGATAGTCGAAGAAGCAGCGCGGCAGTTTCGCGGTCTTGCCGGCCGCCAGCGCCTTCTGGCTGACGCATACGATCGCGAGACCCGTCGGCAGCATGAAGCCCTTCTGCGATCCCGCGACCGCAACGTCGACGCCCCATTCATCCATCCGGAAGTCGATCGAGGCGATGGAACTGACGCCGTCGACGAACAGCAGAGCAGGGTGCTTGAGGTCGTCCAGGATGCGCCGCACCCCGGCGACGCTCGAGGTGACGCCGGTCGCGGTTTCGTTCTGCGTGACTAGCACGGCCTTGATGGCATGGGTCTTGTCGGCTTCGAGACGCGCCCGGTATAGATCCAGCGGCACGCCCTTGCCCCACTCGACATCGACCGCATCGACCTTCAGACCGAAGCGCTGGCACAGATCGACCCACAGCAACGAGAACTGGCCGAAGATCGACGCGAGCACGGTGTCGCCGGGCGACAGCGTATTGGCGATCGCCGATTCCCAGCCGCCGGTGCCGGAGCCCGGGAAAATGAACACCTGTCCGGTGGTGGTCTGAAAGATCGTCTTCAGATCGGCGAACAGAGGAAGGGTGAAGGCCGGAAAATCGGGCGCGCGATGATCCTCCAGCGCAACGTCCATGGCCTGACGGACGCGAAACGGCATGTTGGTCGGTCCCGGTACGGCCAACCCCTTGAATCCTGGCATTGCGTCGCTCCCTCTTGAATTCGGTTTTGGTTCAGTGGCTTGCGTAGATCGGGAAGGCGCGGCACAGCGCTTTCGCCTGCGCCTTCACCGCGGTCTCGGTGACGCCGTTGCCCTCGGGTCCATGTTTGGCAAGGCCGTCCAGTACTTCGGCGATCAGATCGCCGATGGTCTGGAATTCGGCGATCCCAAACCCGCGCGTGGTCCCCGCCGGCGTGCCGACGCGTATGCCCGATGTGACCGTGGGCTTCTCGGTATCGAACGGCACGCCGTTCTTGTTGCAGGTGATGTTGGCGCGGCCGAGCGCCTGCTCCGACAGATTGCCTTTCAGGCCCTTTGAACGCAGATCGACCAGAGCGAGATGCGTATCGGTGCCGCCGGAAACGATATCGAAGCCATGATGCTTCAGCCTTGCCGACAGCGCGTTGGCATTGGCCACAACCGACGCAATGTAATGATTGAAGGCGGGCGTCAGCGCTTCGCCGAAGGCCACGGCTTTGGCGGCAATCACATGCATCAGCGGACCGCCCTGCAGGCCGGGAAACATCGCCGAGTTGATTTTCTTTGCGAGGTCCTCGTCGTTGGTGAGGACGAGCCCGCCGCGCGGACCGCGCAACGTCTTGTGGGTTGTCGATGTAGCGACATGGGCGTGCGGAAACGGCGACGGATGCAGGCCGGCCGCGACCAGGCCGGCGATATGCGCCATGTCCACCATCAGATACGCGCCGACCGCGTCCGCGATCCGGCGGAAAGCGCCGAAGTCGATCTGGCGGGGATAGGCGGAGCCGCCGGCAATGATGACGCGCGGCTTGTGCTCCAGCGCAAGCGCTTCGACCTGATCGATGTCGATGCGCTGGTCCGACTTGCGCAGGCCGTAGCCGACCGCGTTGAACCATTTGCCGGACAGATTGGGTGCGGCGCCGTGGGTAAGATGGCCACCGGAATCGAGCCGCATGCCGAGGATGGTGTCGCCCGGCTTGGCAACGGCGAGCAGGACGGCCTGGTTGGCCTGGCTGCCGGAATGCGGCTGCACATTGGCGAAGTTGCAACGAAACAGCTCGCAGGCTCGTTCGATCGCGAGCAGTTCGACCACGTCGACATGCTCGCAGCCGCCGTAATAGCGCCGGCCCGGATAGCCCTCCGCATACTTGTTCGTCAGCACTGAACCGGCTGCGTCGAGCACCGCGCGGCTCACGATATTCTCGGATGCGATGAGTTCGATTTCATCGCTCTGACGTTCGAGTTCAGCGGCCAGCGCCCGCGACACCGCAGGGTCGATGACCTCCACTGGACTGCTGAAGAAGCCGGGCGACGCCGGCTTTTGAGAGGGAACGAGTTTGAGATGCGGCTCCACTGCGGGTGCTCCGGCGGTCGGGATCTACGGGAAGGCGCGAGACGTCGATCAGGCAGCGCGGGCGCGATTTCCGGCAAGGCTGGCATCGACCAGGGTCACGATCCGGTCGATGGCCGGATGCGAAATTCCGATCTGGCGTCCGACGGCCTGAATGAGCCGGTCGACACGCTCGACCGCTGCGGCACCTTCAGCCAGCGCACGCGCAACCGAGGAGGGGCGCACCAGTTGCTCGGCGGCCGCGGCATATTTGTCGAACGCGACCAGATCGTCGGGCTCGGCGCCCATGCGCAGCACGACGGCTTCCGCGCAGGAATAGATGTCGCGCGACAGCGCTGGATCGCCCCACACCGCGTCGCGAATGGCAATCGGATGGCCCGGCGTCACGCACCGGTAATTGCCCGTCATCAGCATCGGCCATTTGGCGAGCGGGACGAACAGCGATGGCGAGACGCGCAATTTCACCGGCACATCCAATCCGGCCAGCCGGACGCTTTCGATGTCGTCGGCAAGCGCATGCAGGAAGGCGTTGTATTCCGGAAGGCCGAACTCGGCGGCCTTGAAATTCGTCGCGAGATTGACCTGCAGCACATTGGCCGGCTCGTCTGCCGGACGCACAGCCTGCGGATCCGGTGAGCATAATGTCACCGCGCGCGGATCGAACCGGTCCCAGACCCTGATGTTCGAGAATGCGTCGTCGAGTGCGCCCGCATCGATCGCATCGAGCCGCTTCAGATATGGCGCGGGCGGCATGTTCATCAGCGACAGGCAGGGGACACGCGCCTCGGCGAGCTTCGCCATCAGCGGCCGGATGGTGTGATGTCCGTATTGCGGCTCCTGCATCGCCAGCACGGCAAGGTCGAAATTCGCCGGATCGACCGCATCTGGCGTTGCGGCGCGGACATTTCCGATCAGGTCCGTCGATCGAATGGCGCGGGCGGCGGGCTCGCCCTTCAGTTTGATCCGAACGACTGTGCCAGCGCGGTTGATCAGGTCCGCGGTTTCGGACCGGCAGACCAAGGTGACGTCATGGCCCGCCATGGCGCATTTGGTGCCGAACAACGACCCGTAGGACGCGCCCAAAACGAGAATTCTGAAAGCCATGCTGACCTCCCGGGTCGGTTGCTGCCTGTCGGGTTGTTGTTTTCATGAGGTAACTCCGACTCGCCCGAAAAAGCATTCAAAACCGGGTTTGTGTGTTGTTGGTTTGCATACAGAATGATATATTTTGTAATGTTGTAATATCGTCCCATGCCCGAACCGGCGAGGCTCAAGCCGTGTCGAAGACATTTGTCGGCCCGCAATTGCGGCAGCTGCGGCGCGAGCGCCGCCAGACCCAGGCGGAGATGGCGAAGGCGCTCGGCGTCAGTGCAGGCTATGTCAACTTGCTGGAGAACAACCAGCGCAGCCTGTCGGTCCGGCTGCTCATGGCGCTCGCCGATACTTACCAAGTGGACTGGCGCGACCTGATCCGCGACGAGGCGCCGAACCTTCTCTCCGAGCTTCGCAACGTCATGCGCGACCCGATGTTCTCGGACAACGTGCCGGACCTGCAGGAATTGCGCGCCGCCATCGATCATGCCCCGCGACTGGTCGAACAGTTTGTCGCGCTTTACGGCATTCACCGCACCACGCTGGAACGGATCATGCGGCAGGGTACGGCGAGCGGTCCGGAAGGCTTGCTGGCATCATCCGCTGAAGCCGTGGTCCACGATTTCTTCCGCGACAATTCGAACTATTTCCACGGGCTTGAACTTGCGGCCGAGCGGTTACGGCGCGAGGAGGCCTGCGAGACCGACGACATCTATGCGGTGCTGAAGGCCCGACTGTCCAATGCACATGGCATAGCGGTTCGTCGGCGGACAGCAGAAGACATGACTCAGGCGCTCCGCCTTTATGATCGCGACGCGCGTGTTGTTCACCTCTCGGAAGCGCTCGATCATTGCAACCAGGTGTTCCAGCTCGCGCATGTCCTCTGTCTTGTGGAGCTGGAGGACCAGTTGACGGCGCTGACCGCCGCGAGCGGCATCACCAACAAGACCAGTCTCGCGCGTTGTCACGTCGAGCTTGCGAATTATTTCGCAGCGGCTTTCCTGATGCCCTACGAGACCTTCCTGCAGACGGCGGAAAACACCGCCTATGACATCGACCGGATCTCGGCCCGGTTCGCGGTGTCTTACGAGCAGGCCTGCCACCGGCTGACCACGATGCAGCGGCCTGGCGCGCAGGGCGTGCCGTTCTTCTTCCTGCGTGTCGACAAGGCCGGAAACGTCACCAAGCGATTCAATTCGACATCGTTTCATCTGGCCGAATATGGCGGCTCCTGTCCGGTGTGGAACATCCACATGGCGTTTCGCACGCCGGGGGTCATTCTGCCGCAATTCGTGGAGCTTCCGGATGGCGAGCGGTTCTTCACCATCAGCCGCACCGCCGACCGTCCCGCCGTCAATCTCGAGACCCAGGATCACCGCCTGTCGGTGGCATTAGGCTGCGAACTGCAGCATGCTGGCCGGCTGCGCTATGCGGCCTCGTTCAACCTCAGCGATCAGCGCATCTTCCGAAAGATAGGCATCAACTGCCATCTTTGTCCGCGGCAGGCCTGTTCCCAGCGCGCGCACCAGCCGGTGTTCATGGAATTGCCGCTCGACACCGCGCGGCGCGGCAACACCCGATACGAGAGCTGATTTGAAGCCGCGCTGCGATCGGCCGGGTTTCGCTGTCAGGGCGCACCAGTGAGGTTGGCCTCGATTTCGACGGGGGATGGAGGCCTCTTGAGTGAAACCAAAAACGACTTAACTGCAACACAGCACGTTCTTGCTGCAACGCAGCATATGCGCTAGGAATTGCCGGGGAATCATGGAGTCGCTGAGGCCGTTTTATGAGCAAAAACAACACTAAAGCTTGGAAAACCAAGTATGGCCCGCGTCGCGTCCGGCAGGAGGATCCGACCCTGGTGGAAGCGATCGCAGCGGCCCGGGATTTGTCCGACGATATCGACCAGCAGGTCGAGATCGCGGCCTCGCTGATCGGCCTGCCTGCGGATCAGGTCCGGGCGGAGCTGCTGAAACTCGCGCCTCCCCGCAAGGACAACAGCAAGTCGGTGGTGTTCACCGGTCCGGCCACCGCCCAGCGGGTTGTCGTGGTCGAAACCAAGCGCCCGCGCCGGGTGGTCGCACGATAGCGCGTCCGTTATTGCGGCGCTGACCGCGCTAGCGGCATTCCGACGGCACCACAAGCGCGAGACCGATCCAGACCGTCGACGCGATGGCGGCCATTGTCAGATACATGGCGGCGCGGTGAATGAAGCGGTCGGTTTCACCGCTGCGTGATGCGCGCGCGCAATAAACAAACAGCCATGCCAGCGCCGCCATGTGGATCAGCCAGAGCCCGATCAGGACCGTGCGCAACAGGCTGATGGGTCCGACGTTGGCCTGATTCCAACCCAGCTCGCACCCGAGCGACGCTGCGGAATACAGCAGCACGAATGCCGACGCCCAGATTGCGAAGCCTGCGGCCAACAGGAATAGCGGCGGGATACGGCTCGTCATGGCGACATCGCCCAGCGAAGTGCAAGCAGCAACGCGATGGTCGCAATACCGGTCACCGCCGTGTAGCCATGCCAGGGCATGGCAATCCTGACATCGAGTGCACGGGCAGGGGAGACATAACCCGCGCGGCTGCGCCAGACCCCGTATAACGCGAACACGATCCCGACCCCGGCATGCAGCGCCACATAGGCGAGCAGCGCGAGCGCCGTCGCGGCATAGGCATGCTGCGTAACGTTCGGTATCGACAGCATTGCGACCAGCAAGGCGCCGAACGCAATCGCTTGGCCGACAGCAGCCACCGCAAGATAAATCTCGCGTGCCGCGACGCTGGCGAGAACCGGTGGCTGGCTCGCCCGCCAGCCGGCAAACGCTGCCGCCACCAGTCCCGACACAATGCAAGCCGACGTCATCATTCCGAGCTTCGGCATGGTCGGCGGCGGCCAGTTGGGCGCAACCACCCAGAGAAACACGAGGCCGAAGGCAAGCGATGCGTAGGCCGCTGCGTCTGCCGCGAGCGCCAGGCTCATCGCCCAGGCTGATGGCGCCTCGCGCGACTCGGTCGAGAACATTGCCTGTTCGCCGCGTCCGGCCGGCACCGGTCCGCGGTCGGCCATATCGCCCGACGTGCGGGTCCAAAGGAGAAACGTGACAATTGCCGCGCCGACCCCGACGAGTGCCAGCAGATAGAACTTGAGCAGGACCGAGACGAAGAACACGCCGGTCGCAAGCGCGCTGATCAGCGGCAGAAAAGTCGAGTTCGGCAGCCGGACGATCTGCTCGAGCCGGCCCGACATCAGGTCGACGCCGAGCGTCTCGAGCCGGCCCTCGCGCACGAAGCCGAGATAGCCGGCGCCGCGGGCCAACTGCGTTGCCAGATCGGGCTGCGTCTTTAATGGCGAACGGTCCGTCACCGCGGGGAGCGAGGCAAAATTGTAGGTCGGCGGCGGCGTCGCTGTCGCCCATTCCAGCGAGCCGGCGCCCCACGTATTGCGCTTCGCGCGCTTGCCGGAGAGACACTGAAGCACGATGTCGACAAAAAACAGGGCGAAGCCGATCGCCATCAGGAACGAGCCGATCGATGACACGAGATTGAGCCACTCCCACCCGGCATTGGCATCGTAGGTATAGATGCGCCGCGGCATCCCGATCAGTCCGGTCAGGTGCATCACCAGAAATGTCAGGTTGAAGCCGACGAAAATCAGCCAGAAGGCGGTGACGCCGAGGCTCAGCCGCGGGGCGTGGCCGGTGAAATGCGGCAGCCAGTAATGCGCCGCCGCCAGCATCGGGAAGATGAAGCCGCCGACCAGCACATAATGCAGATGCGCCACGACGAAATGGGTGTCGTGCACCTGCCAGTTGAACGGCACGACCGCGAGCATCACGCCGGTCAGCCCGCCCATGACGAAGACTGAGAAAAATCCGAGCAGATACAGCATCGGGAGCTTCAGTTGCGGGCGCCCGGCGAGCAGCGTTCCGATCCAGGCGAATATCTGCACCGCGGTCGGAACCGCAACCGCGGTACTGGCCGACGAGAAGAAGGCCAGTGCGAGATGCGGAATGCCCACCGTGAACATGTGGTGGACCCATAGGCCGAAGCTCAGGAAGGCCAACGCCACGATGCTGACGACGATCCACGTGTAGCCGATGATCTCGCGCCGCGCGAGAACCGGCAGGATGGTCGAGACCGCGCCGGCCGCGGGAAGGAAGATGATGTAGACCTCGGGATGGCCGAACAGCCAGAACAGATGCTGCCACAGCAACGGATCGCCGCCGCGATTGGGATCGAAGAACGGCAGGTCGAACGCGCGCTCCAGTTCGAGCAGCACCGAGCCGACGATCAGCGGCGGGAATCCCAGCAGCATCATGAATGCCGTGATAAGCAGGTACCACGCAAACAGCGGCATCTTCTCGAGCGACATGCCGGGCGCCCGCAGCTTGAAGATGGTGACGATGATCTCGATCGCCGCCGACAGCGCCGAAATCTCGACAAAGGTGATGCCGATCAACCAGATGTCGGCATTGATCCCGGGCGTGTAGGTACGTGACGACAGCGGCGTGTACATGAACCAGCCGCCGTCCGGCGCAAGGCCCAGCACGAGCCCCGCGATCAGGATCGAGCCGCCGAACACGTAGCACCAGAAGCCGTAGGCGCTGAGCCGCGGGAAGGCCATGTCGCGGGCTCCGAGCATCTTCGGCAGCAGATACATCGCCAGTCCCTCGAACAGTGGAATGGCGAACAGGAACATCATCACCGTGCCGTGCATGGTGAAGACCTGGTTGTAGGTGTCCGAGCCGAGGAATGCGCTGCGCGGCGTTGCGAGCTGCGCCCGGATCAGCATCGCCAGCACGCCGCCGATGCTGAAGAAGACCAGCGCGGCAATGATGAACCGGCGGCCGATGATCGTGTGATTGACCGCGGACAGCCGTCCGATGCCGGGGGGCGTTCGCCACACGGCATCGAGCGCCTTGTGAAGCCGGATCGGGTCTTGCGCGGTGACCGGATCTTGCGCGATGAGTTTACTCACGGCCGCGCTCCTGCATTTCGGTCAGAGCAGGCGCGGGCGGCAGCGCGGCAATGGCGGCCTGGTACTCCTCAAATGATGCATGCGCCTGCACCGTCATCTGCATTTCGAGATGCGCGACGCCGCAGAATTCCGCGCACAGTCCGCGATACATGCCGGGCGTGTCCGCCGACAATCGCAGCACCGTATTGTGGCCGGGGATGGCGTCGATCTTCCCGGCCAGCCGCGGCACCCAGAAGCTGTGGATTACGTCGGCGCTGGTGATGGTGAGACGCACCGGCTGCCCGGCCGGAATATGCAGGACATTGGTCGAGCGGCGGGTCGCGCCGTCGGGATCGCGATAGGAGAAGGACCATTCCCATTGACGCGCCACAACGCTCACCTCGGTCACGGCGCCATCCGCCGGCCGAAACAGCAATCGCTCACCGGTCCACAGCGCGTAGATCATCAGCGGGGTCAGCACGACGGCGGGGAGGACCAACCCTCCACCGACGAGCCACACAGCCTGCGGCGTGCGATGGCCGATCCCCGGCCGCAGAAACGCAATGGCCAGCAGCACACAGACCAGCGCGAACAGGATGACCGCGCCGTACAGCATCACCCACCAGAGACTGGCGATCGACGCTGCGTGCGGACCGGCCGGATCGAGGGTGGACAGGTCGCCGCGACAGCCCTGAAGGCAGAGGGCCGCAAACCATGCGACATTGATGCGCGCGAACCGGAATGCGGCCTTGCGCGTTACCGACGACGGACAGGTGAGCAGCCCCCTCAACAATCGAACACGGTCATGGCGAATCCAGACGTCGAAGCAAATCCAGTCATCGAGGAAGTCACCAAAGACAGCACCAGTTCGCTTGTGGCCGTGGCCGGCCACCCCATCCACGCGATGCTGGTCACTTTTCCCATCGCGCTGGTGATCTCGACGCTCGGCTGCGACGTGTTTTACTGGTGGACCGCCGATCCGTTCTGGCCGCGCGCTGCCCTCTGGGCCAGCGGCTTCGCCTTCTGGCTCGGCGTTCTGGCCAGCATCGCCGGCACCGCAGAATTGCTGTTGGTCGCGGGAATTCGGGCGCGCGCCGCAAGCTGGACCCACGCCGTCATCGCGGTGACCATGCTGTCCATTGCAGGGCTGAACTGGGGCATGCGCATCGGCGGTCCCGAGGCCGCGGTTCTGCCCGTCGGCCTCGGCCTGTCGTTTCTGGCCAGTGTGTTCGTTGCGCTCGCCGGCTGGCACGGCGGCAAGCTGGTGTTTGATCATGGGATCGGACTGATGGTTTCGAGCAAGGACTGAAGGCCGCCGGGTTGCCGTGCCCATTCCGGAGCGATGGTCGGTTCGATGACGGGCTTTGCGAGGACGAGGAACAGGATCGCGGTGATCGCCGAAAGCGTGGCGATGGTCGTCGTCACCTGGCGCCAGCGCGCGTAGCCGCCGCCCGGATCGTAGAGCGACAGGATCACATGGCCCATTCGCAGATGCACGATCACCAGCGCGCCGACGGCCACGAGCTTCAACGCCATCCATACGGTGAAGACGTCGCGCAGGAAGATGAGCGCGATGCCCGCGATCACCGTGACGAATGCCGCAGGCGACGTGATGTTGATGAACACCACCCGCGCGAAACGGTGGAGGTCGTGAAGTTCGTTACCGTGTAGATGGCGCCGGCGATAATAGATGGCGGGCAGAACCAGCAGCCCGGCACACCACACACTGAGCGCCGCGATATGGACGGCCTTGATCCAGGCGATCATGCGACAGTGTCGGCGTTGGCCGCGCGTGCGAGGCTGCGGCCGATCAGGATGAGGGCAACCGCCAGATAGGGCAGCGTCGCCGGCACCCACATGATCAGCCCGGCGAGTTGCTGGTCGGCGAGCGGGCTCAGTCCAAACGGCTCGGTGGTCGCGAAATGCGGAACGTAGAGCGGGCTGCGCGCGAAGGTGATCATGGCGCCGAGCAGGCCCATCTGCATCACGGTCCCGAGTGTCAGCGAAAGCGCTGCGCCGGCCGGTCCGACCGGTGACAGGATTAGATGCCACAGCGCAATCGCGGAGCTCAGCAGGCTGAGCTGCATGATCCAGAACACCGGGTCGCTTGACAGCGCCGACGCGTAGGGCGCCGGCAAATGCCAGACCCAGACGATGGCGACATGCAGCGCGAACACCACGCCGAGCACGCCGGCGGATTGCGCCGCCACTGAACGCCACCGCCTTGGAAGCGACAGCACGGCCAGAGGCGCCGCCACGGCGATCAGCAGCACGTGATGCACGACACGGACGGAAAACAGCGCCGAAGACAGCGCGCAAAGCGGTGACACGAAGAGTGTAAAGGCGATCAGCCAGAGGCTCGCATACCACCATCGCCGGCTACGAAACTCGCCGGATCTCCACAGGGCCATCGCATGGCCCAGCGCCAGCGCCGCCATCGCCGACAGCAGTATCGGATCCCAATTCCAGCGGGAGAGCCATTCCGACGGCAGCGGTGCAACGCCGCAATAGGGTTGCCATGCCGCGGTCATAAAACGCTCCGTTCTGAAAAAGTGCGGTGGCGGGCAGGGTGGGCTAGGTCAATCGCGACGCAGCCCCTCGCAACGCGGTCCATCGCAAACGCACGACCCGGCATTTTGTGTCATCGCCAGTGGCGGCAAATGGTCACGGCATCGATGTCGCGGGAACGGCCGGGGACGGTGCAGGTTCTTAACCCCCCTCCGAGCCCGACGGACGCGCATGCCCAGTGGTCCGACTGACGGCGGAGGACGCTCATCTGCGCGATATTTGCCGGCTGCGAACACGGTATGGTATGCGCAAACCCGCCCGCCGCGGGCCGTTGCAGATCAAGGGCGAATTGGTGAATTCAGGAAGCAGGTCCGATGCGCGGGCGACAAAGCCGGTCATCGGTGGACGCGTCGGCGCACGCACCGAACTTGACGGGCGTTCGGTCATTCTCCTGACCGCCAACAATTATCTTGGCCTTGCCGGCGATGACGAGGTGATCGAGCGCTCCTGCGCGGCGGCACGTCAATATGGCAGCGGCTCGACGCTCAACCCGCCGCTGGCGACGACGCCGCTGCACGAGCAATTATGCGCGACGCTCGCGGCGTTTCACGGCGCGGATTCCGCGCTGCTTTTTAATTCCTGCACCTCGGCCAACGTGGCTGTCGCCTGCACCCTGGTCGGTAAGGGCGACCGGATTTTCAGCGACCGGCTGAACCATGCCAGCATCATCGACGGCTGCCGGTTGAGCGCGGCCGAAACGCAGATCTACAACAATCGCGATCTCGATCATCTGGAGCGGTTGCTGGCGCAGCCGCATGACGGTGCCCGGCTCGTCATCACCGACGGCATTTTCAGCATGGAGGGCGATGCGGCCGATCTGCCGGCGATGATCGCGATCTGCAGGCGCCATAACGCGACGCTGGTGGTGGACGAAAGCCACGCCGCCGGCGTGACCGGTCCGGGCGGGCGCGGCACTGCGGCGGCGCAGGGCTGTGTCGGCGACATCGATCTCTATACCGGGACGCTGTCCAAGGCGTTCGGCGGCTTTGCCGGCGGATATGTGGCGGGGCGCGCCGATCTCGTTCGCAGATTGCATGACGACGGACGCTTCTACATGTTCACCACCGCGATCACGCCTGCCTCGGCGGCGGGCGCGCTCGCTGCCATCGAACGCGTGATGGGCGATAACGGTCTCGTCGGACGTCTTGCCGAGAACACGGCGCGGCTTCGCGCCGGGCTGAAGGCGCTGGGGCTGCGGATCCTCGGGGAAGATCATCCGATTACCCCGATTTTTGTTGGCGACGAGGACAAGGCGCGGGAGTTCAGCCGGGTGTTGCTGCAGGAAGGCGTCTATATCGGCGCGATCTGTTTTCCGATTGTACCGCGCGGCGAAGCGAGGCTGCGGGCACAGCCGTCTGCGGCGCATTCGGCCGCCGATATCGACGAGGCCGTCGCTGCGATCGGCAGAGCGGCGCGGACGGTCGGATTGATCGATAACGCCGCCGCAGGGTGAATTTTGCGGATCGGCCGCGGCCGTGCTCCGGTAGCGTCACTTTATCCTGCCCGCGCCCCTCAGAACCTACAAATTGAACTTGACGGACCGCGAGCTTGGTGGCCCGATCCGGTTCATAAGAAAGAAATCTGGGAGGATTTGTTATGTCTCGCTTTGCCAGGGCTGCCGTTTACGGCGGCGCCGCGCTCGCACTTGCAACCATGGTGGGCTGGTCACCAGCCGCTCAGGCCCAAACCACCACACTGACGATGTCGAGCTGGGTGCCGCCCTCGCACCTTTTGACCAAGGACGTGCTGAGCGTCTGGGCGCAGAATGTTGAGAAGGCCACCAATGGCCGCGTCAAATTCCAGATGCTGCCGAAGCATCCCTCGGCCGCTCCCGGGACCTTCGATGCGGTCCGGGACGGACTGGTTGATGTTTCGTATGTCACCGCGAGCTATACGCCGGCGCGTCACGTCCTGCCGCTGCTGCCGGAATTGCCGGGTGGCGGTGCGACGGCGGAGATCAATTCGGTCGCCTTCTCGCGTATCCATTGGAAATATTTTCAACCGGTGGGCGAGTACAAGGGCGTCAAGCTGCTCGGCGTCTTTACCCACGGGCCGGGCCAGATGTTCAACACCAAGCGACCGATCGAGAAGGTCGAAGATCTTGCCGGCATGAAGATCCGTTCCGGCGGCGGCATCTCCGAACAGATGGCGCGTGCGCTCGGCGCGTCGGCCTTCGTCAAGCCGGCGCCGGAATCCTATGAACTCCTGAGCTCCGGCGTCGCCGACGGCACGTTCTTCCCGCTGGAATCCATCATCTCGTTCAAGCTCGGGCCGGTGGTCAAATACGCCACGCTGTTCCCCGGCGGCTTCTATGGTTCGGCCTTCGGCTTCTTCATGAACGAGGACAAGTGGAACAAGCTGAGCAAGGCCGATCAGGATGCCATCATGTCGGTGTCGGGCGAAGAGCTCGCGCGTCTCGCCGGCAAGGCCTGGGACGCCACCGATCGCGCCGCGCTTGAAGTGATGAAGCAGGCCAATATCCAGATCCAGGAGGCGTCGCCGGAGCTGGTCAAGGGCGTCAACGAGCGCTCAAAGGCGATCATCGACAAGTGGAAAGCCGACGCCAAGGCCAAGGGCGTCGACGGCGACAAGGTCTTCGCCGAATTCCACGAGGAACTGAAGCGCGTCGCCGCCGGACAATAACGGCAACCATTGTGACGTCGAAAAAAACCGATAGCGGCGCCTGGCTCGATCGTACGCTTGGCGCCGCTGCCGCTGTGCTGCTGTTCGGTTTGATGGTGGTCACGACGGTCGACGTGATCGGCCGCTATATCTTCAACTGGCCGCTGCGCGGTGGGTTCGAGCTCACCGAACTTATGTTGCTGACGCTGATCTTCGCGGGCCTGCCATTGGTGTCGCGCGCGGACGAGCATGTGACGCTGGATTTCATCGACGGCCTGCTCGGGCCGCGCGGACGTTCGTTTCTCCGCCGGCTGGTGGATGTCGTGTGCGGACTGCTCATTCTGGGTCTGGCCTGGCGCGTTTATATCAAGGCCGGAAAGATTGCCGGCTACGGCGACACCACCGACGTGTTGCGAATCCTGGTCGGGCCCTTCGTGTATTTCATGGCGCTGATGGTGGCAGTCACCGGCATTGTTCATCTCATCAAGGCGATCTTGCCGCACGAGGTTGAAGAGCGAAGGCCATTCGACCCCGACAAGGTGAGCACGACATGACCGAAGCCCTGGTCGGCCTCGGCCTGATGATGGTGCTGGCGCTGCTGCGGATTCCAATCGCGCTTGCGATGGGGCTGATCGGCTTCCTTGGCGTCGCCTATATGCGCGACTGGAATTTCGCGCCGGCCATGGCGATGGTCGAGACCAAGGTCTACGAGACCGGGCGCAATTATACCCTGTCGGTGATCCCGCTTTTCATCCTGATGGGCAATCTGGTGACGCGCGCCGGCATGTCGCAGGAATTGTTTCGCGCGGCCTATGCCTTCGTCGGCCATCTGCGCGGCGGACTTGCCATGGCGACGGTGGTGGCCTGCGCCGGCTTCGGCGCGATCTGCGGCTCGTCGATTGCAACGGCGGCGACCATGGCCAAGGTTGCCTATCCCTCGATGAAGAATCTGGGTTATTCGGATCGCCTGTCGACCGGCTCCATCGCCGCCGGCGGCACGCTTGGCATTCTGATTCCGCCTTCGACGCTGATGGTGATCTACGGCGTCATGACCGAGACCAATATCGGCAAGATGTTTGCCGCGGGGATATTGCCCGGTATTCTTGCCACCATTCTGCTGTGTCTGGCGGTGCAATGGACCGTATTCCGCGACCCGGCCGCGGGTCCGCGGGGTGAAAAATCCAGCTGGCGCGAACGGCTCCATGCCATCGAAGGCGTGTGGGCGGTTGCGCTGCTCTTCGTCCTGGTCATGGGCGGCATCTATGGCGGCGTATTCACGGCCACCGAAGGCGCCGGCGTCGGCGCATTCGGCGCCTTGTGCCTGGCCCTGTACCGGCGCGCTTTAACCTGGCGCAGTCTGCTCGATGCGCTGGTCGAATCCGGACGCACCACGGCGATGCTGTTCGTCATTCTGACCGGCGCGCTGATGTTCGCGGAATTCGTCAATTACACGACGATGCCGAACGACCTGAAGACGCTCGTCAGCACGCTCAACCTGTCGCCGATCATGGTCATCACCGCGATCTGCGTCATCTACGTTCTTCTCGGCACCGCGATGGAAGAGCTGTCGATGATCCTGTTGACGGTGCCGGTGTTCTTCCCGCTGGTCGTGCATCTCGGCTTCGACCCGATCTGGTTCGGCATTCTCGTCATCGTGGTGGTCGAGATCGGCCTGATCAGTCCACCGGTCGGCATGAACCTTTTCGTGCTGAAGGCTTTGCTGCCGGAGGTTCCGACCTCGACGCTGTTCCGCGGGGTGCTGCCATTCGTGGTCGCCGACGTGATCCGGCTCGGCATCCTGATCGCGTTTCCGGCGATCTCGCTGTGGCTGCCGAGTATGATGCGCTGACGTCAGCGCCAGCCGAGCGCCGGCGCCACGTGCTTGAGGATCGCTTCCATCACGTGCGCGTTGTAATCGACGCCAAGCTGATTGGGCACGGTGAGCAGCAGCGTGTCGGCTTCGGCGATGGCCTCGTCCTCCGCCAGTTGCTTGACCAGCATGTCGGGCTCCGCCGCATAGCTGCGTCCGAAAATGGCGCGCGTATTCGCGTCGATGAAGCCGATCTGATCCTGGCCTTCGCCTTCGCGGCCGAAATAGGAGCGGTCGCGATCGTCCACCAGCGCGAAGATGCTGCGGCTGACGGAGACGCGCGGGGCACGCGCGTGTCCGGCCTCCTTCCAGGCGTCGCGATAGGCGCGGATCTGTTCGGCCTGCTGGATATGAAACGGCTGCCCGGTCTCGTCATTCTTCAGCGTCGAACTTTGCAGATTCATTCCGAGCTTGGCCGCCCAGATTGCCGTGGCGTTCGAGGCGGCGCCCCACCAGATGCGTTCGCGCAGGCCGTCCGAATGCGGCTCCAGCCGCAACGGGCCGGGCGGGTTCGGAAACATCGGCCGCGGGTTGGGCTGTGCAAAGCCATGGCCGCGCAGGACGTCGAGAAAGACCTCGGCGTGGCGGCGGCCCATGTCGGCATCGGTTTGCCCTTCGGGAGGCTGGTATCCGAAATAGCGCCAGCCATCGATGACCTGCTCCGGCGATCCGCGGCTAATCCCGAGTTGCAGCCGGCCTCCGGCAATGAGATCGGCTGCGCCGGCATCCTCGGCCATGTAGAGCGGGTTCTCGTAGCGCATATCGATGACGGCGGTGCCGATCTCGATGCGGCTGGTCCTGGCGCCGACGGCGGCCAGAAGCGGAAACGGCGACGCAAGCTGGCGGGCAAAGTGATGCACGCGGAAATAGGCGCCATCGGCGCCCAGTTCTTCGGCGGCGACGGCAAGCTCTATCGATTGCAGCAGGGCGTCGGAGGCGGAACGGGTCTGGGACTGGGACGAGGGGGTCCAATGCCCGAATGACAGGAAGCCGATGTTCTTCACGGGATGCTCGGCGCAAGCGCGGGGAGGAGAGTTCGGCGACCCTGCGCGCGATCGACCGAAGGGCGCGACTTATCGCCGATCGCGGTTTGATCCGGCAAGCTTCCGACCGGGTCGCGAGCCGTGAGACGATTGCCCTACTACGAAATACGCCTTGCGATTGTGGCGCTCCGATACATGCATAAAAATTATGCGCAAATACCTCTATTGTATGCAATTGAATTAGCAAAACGTCGTCTGTCCGATCCAAACTAAACATCCGCAAAAGCTTAAATATCGCTGCGGCATCAGGGTCTTGTCAGAATTCGGCGGAGTCGGTGCGAAGCTGGCACAAGCTTTGCGGAGGTGGTTCCGAGGCCAAATCAAAAGGGCACCCCCGGAGGCACCAATGAATCGCCGTGAATTTCTGAAATCCACCACCGCTGTTGCCGCGACGTCCGCCATCGCCGCGCCTGCCATTTTTTCGACGTCCGCGGAAGCGCAGGCGCGCAAGGAGACCGCGCTTGTCGTCACCGAATATGGACCGAACAATTTCGACATCCACGGTGTCGGCACCAACCGGCCCGGCTATGAAGTGTCGTGGAATTGCTATGACCGCCTGATGTCGCATGGCGCGAAGACTTTGCCGGACGGCTCGTCGTCCTACGACCGCGACAAGTTTACGCCCGAACTGGCTGAGGAGTGGAACGTCACCGACACCTCGGCCACCTTCAAGCTGCGCAAGGACGCCAAATTCCACGACGGCACGCCGATCACCGCGAAGGATGTCAAATGGTCGTTCGACCGCGCAGTGACGGTCGGCGGCTTCCCGACCTTCCAGATGAAGGCCGGCTCGCTGGAAAAGCCGGAGCAGTTCGTCGCTGTCGACGATCACACCTTCCGCGTCGATTTCATCCGCAAGGACAATCTCACCATGCCCGATCTCGCGGTGGTGGTGCCTGCGGTCTATCACTCCGAGCTGCTGAAGAAGAACGCCACCGAGAAAGACCCATGGGCGATGGAATATACTAAGGGCAAGATTGCCGGCGGCGGCGCCTACAAGGTCGCGAGCTGGACGCCCGGCAGCGAAGTGGTGTTCGAGCGCAACGACGACTGGAAAAGCGGCCCGCTCCCCGCGATCCGCCGCATCGTATGGCGGCAGGTGCCGTCGGCCGGCAACCGCCGCGCTCTGGTTGAGCGGGGCGACGCGGATATCTCCTTCGATCTGCCGAACAAGGATTTCGTCGAGTTGCGGCAGGCCGGCAAGATCAATGTCGTGACCAATCCGATCGGCAACGGCATCGGCTACCTCGGCATGAACGTCAAAAAGGCGCCGTTCGACAATGTGAAGGTCCGGCAGGCCGTGGCTTATGCGGTGCCCTACCAGAAGATCATGGACGCGGTGATGTTCGGTCTGGCAACACCGATGTATGGCGCAAAGCCAGATGCGCCGGTGCAGGTGGCCTGGCCGCAGCCGTCTCCCTACGATACCGACCTGGCCAAGGCAAAGCAGCTTCTGGCCGAAGCCGGTTACGCCAACGGCTTCGAGACCACGCTGTCCTTCGATCTGGGCTTCGGATCGGTCAATGAACCGGCCGCGATCCTGATCCAGGAAAGCCTCGGCCAGATCGGCATCAAGACGACGATCAACAAGATCCCCGGCGCGAACTGGCGCTCCGAAATGACCAAGAAGGAGATGCCGCTGATCATCAACTTCTTCTCGGGCTGGCTCGATTATCCCGAGTATTTCTTCTTCTGGTGCTATCACGGTCAGAACGCGCTGTTCAACACGATGAGCTATCAGAACAAGGAAATGGATGCCTTCATCGATGCCGCGCGGAAGGCGGCGGCCGAGGGCGACAAGGCGGCATACGACACCAACGTCAAAGGCTTCGTCGAAAAGTCCTTCACTGACATCCCGCGCATCCCGCTGTTCCAGCCTTCGCTCAGCGTGGCCATGCAGAAGAACGTCACCGGCTATCGCTACTGGTTCCACCGCCAGCTCGATTACCGGACGCTGGCAAAGGCGTAACCCGTCTGTCCTGCGGGCCTGCCTGTGCAGGCCCGCAACCGGACAGCGGACCCGCTTCTTACAACTTCAATGCGGTTTGGCGTTACGGCCTCGCGAAGAGGTCCGGCAGCGGTCACAGAGGGGCGAGCAGGATGCTGCGGCAGATTGGCAGCCGATTATCGATCGCGATCCCGAGCCTGATCGGCGTGATCATCGTCACCTTTCTCCTGACCCGCGTCTTGCCGGGCGATCCGGCCGCCTATTTTGCCGGGCCTGCCGCGACCCCGCAGGCAATCGAGGACATCCGCAAGTCGCTCGGGCTCGACCGGTCGTTACCCGAACAATTCTTGCGGTACATACAGGATCTCGCCACCGGCAATTTCGGCGTGTCGCTGACAACGGGGCAGTCGGTCGCCGCCGACATCACTGCGCGCCTCCCGGCGTCGGCGGAACTGACGCTGATCGGGCTGATCATTTCGATGCTCATTGCTGTGCCGCTCGGCATCGCGGCGGCGGTCAAGCAGGGCTCATGGATCGATCATGCCTGCCGAATGGTCGCCACCGCGGGCGTTTCGCTTCCGGTCTTCTTTACCGGCCTGATCTTGGTCTACGTGTTCTATTATCTACTGGGCTGGTCACCCGCGCCCTTGGGGCGGCTGGGGATATTCTATTCGGCGCCGCCTAACGTCACCGGCTTCTACACGATCGACAGCCTGATCGCGCGGGATTTCGAAGTCTTCGTGGCATCGCTCTCGCAATTGATCCTGCCTGCGGCGACTCTCGCGATCTTTTCGCTGGCGCCGATCACGCGCATGACCCGCGCCTCGATGCTGGCGGTGCTGTCGTCGGATTTTGTTCGCACCGCGCGCGCAAACGGCCTGACGCCGCGAACGGTCATCGTCACCTATGCCTTCCGTAATGCCATGCTGCCGGTCATCACCACGCTGGGCATGGTGTTCTCCTTCTTGCTCGGCGCCAATGTGCTGGTGGAAAAGGTGTTCGCCTGGCCGGGCATCGGCTCTTACGCCATCGAAGCCCTGATAGCATCCGACTTTGCGCCGGTGCAGGGCTTCGTGCTGGTGATGGCGATCATGTATGTCCTGCTCAACCTGATGATCGACTTGCTCTACGGCGTCATCGATCCGCGCGTGAGGCTTGAAGGATGAACCAGCGTCCCGATCTCGACTCCGCCCATATCGCCGCGACCGACGAACTGGTCGCAACGGCCACCGTCGCTGCGGCTGCAGGCAGTGCGCCGATGGTTGCGGCGGCGCCGTTGCCGCCGAAGCAGACCTCGGTGTTCGCCCATGCGCGCTACGTGATCTCAGAAAATCCGGTCACCGGGCTGGCCTTCGGCCTGTTCGTTCTGATTTCGGCCTGCGCGATTTTCGGGCCGTGGATCGCGCCTTACGATCCGCTCGCCAGCAACACCATGTCGGCCTTGCAGGCGCCATCGGCGAAGCACTGGTTCGGTACCGATCAACTCGGCCGCGATATCCTGAGCCGGGTGATCGTCGCGGCGCGGCTCGACATGTTCATTGCCGTAGCATCGGTGGCGCTGGTGTTCGCGCTCGGCGGATTATCCGGCACCGCCGCCGGCTTCTTCGGCGGCTGGACCGACCGCGTCGTCGGCCGCATCGCCGACACCATCATGGCGTTCCCGCTGTTCGTGCTCGCCATGGGCATCGTCGCTGCGCTCGGCAACACTGTGACCAACATCGTGATCGCCACGGCGATCATCAATTTCCCGCTCTATGCCCGCGTCGCCCGGGCCGAAGCCAATGTGCGGCGCGAGGCCGGCTTCGTGCAGGCGGCCCGGCTCTCGGGCAACGGCGAATTCCGCATCCTGCTCACCCAGATCCTGCCCAATATCATGCCGATCATGGTGGTGCAGATGTCGCTCACGATGGGTTATGCCATCCTCAACGCGGCAGGCCTGTCGTTTATCGGACTTGGTGTGCGACCGCCGACCCCGGAATGGGGCATCATGGTCGCCGAGGGCGCGGCCTTCATCGTCTCGGGCGAATGGTGGATCGCCTTCTTCCCGGGCGCGGCACTGATGTTGGCGGTATTCTGCTTCAACCTGCTGGGCGATGGTCTGCGCGATATCGTCGATCCGCAGCGCCGCACCTGAGGAGCACGCCAATGACAGCAGCAACGCTCCTCGATGTTCGCGATCTCACCGTCGAATTCATCACCCGCCGCGGCGTCGTGCAGGCGGTCCAGCATGTCAATGTGTCGGTGGCCAAGGGCGAGACCGTCGGCATCGTCGGCGAATCCGGCTCCGGCAAGTCGGTCACGTCCTACGCGGTGATGCGCATTCTCGACCGCGCCGGCAAGATTGCCGACGGCTCGATCACCTTCTCCGGCATCGACGTACGCGATGCGCCGGAAAGCGAAATGCGCGACCTGCGCGGCCGCGAAATGTCGATGATCTTCCAGAGCCCGCGCACGGCGCTCAACCCGATCCGCAAGGTCGGCGACCAGATCGGCGACGTGCTGCTCCAGCACGTACAGGCGCAGCCTTCGGACGTGAAGGAAAAGGCGATCGAGGCGCTGAAGCGGGTCCGCATCGCGCGGCCCGAGGAGCGCTTCCACGCCTATCCGTTCGAATTGTCCGGCGGCATGTGCCAGCGCGTGGTGATTGCGCTGGCGCTGGCCTGCCAGCCACAGCTCCTGATCGCCGACGAGCCGACCACCGGCCTCGATGTGACCACCCAGAAAGCGGTGATGGATCTCGTGGTCGAACTGACCCGCGAGCGCGGCATGTCGACCATCCTGATCACCCACGATCTCGGCCTGGCCGCGGCCTATTGCGACAAGGTGGTGGTGATGGAAAAGGGCAAGGTTGTGGAGACCGCCTTGTCCGCCAACATCTTCAAAAATCCCCAGCATCCCTACACCCGCAAGCTGATGCGGGCGACGCCGCGGCTCGGTGTGTCGTTGCGCGACCTGTTGCCCGAGGATCTGGCGGTCGAGCCGTTTCCCGCGCCGACGCCAGCGGCTGAGGCTGAACTCGCCGACAAGTCGCCGCTACTGGTCGTCTCCAAGCTGGTCAAGGAATATCCGGTCCAGGGTGCGGGCGGCTCGCTGGCGAGCTTCTTTCGCAAGAAGGATCAATTGCCGCAGGCCGAAACCTTCAAGGCTGTCGACGGGATATCTTTCACGATCAGGCGCGGCGAGAGCGTCGGTCTGGTCGGCGAATCCGGTTGCGGCAAGTCGACCACCTCGATGATGGTAATGCGGCTGCTCGATCCGACATCCGGCATGGTCACGTTTGACGGGGAGGATATCGGCTCGATTCCAGCCAAGGAATTCGCCAAATCGCCGATGCGTCGGCGCATCCAGATGGTGTTCCAGGATCCGACCGAGTCGCTCAATCCACGGTTTACGGCGGCGCGCGCGATTGCCGACCCGATCCTGCGCATGAGCGACATCAAGGGCGCCGATGCGGTGCGCGCACGGTGCGAGGAACTGGCGCGCAATGTCGGCCTGCCGGTCGAATTGCTCGATCGCTTCCCGCACCAATTGTCGGGCGGCCAGAAGGCACGCGTCGGCATCGCGCGTGCGATTGCACTCAATCCCGAACTGGTGATTCTCGACGAACCGACCGCTGCGCTCGACGTGTCGGTTCAGGCGGTGGTGCTCAACCTGCTGGAGGATCTCAAGCACAAGCTCGGCATGAGCTATCTGTTCGTGTCGCACGATCTCAACGTCGTGCGGCTGCTCTGTGACCGCGTGATCGTGATGCAGACCGGCAAGATCGTGGAGGAGGGCAGCGCCGAACAGGTGATGGATTCGCCGAAATCGGATTATACCAAGGAATTGCTGGCCGCGATTCCGCACCCGCCGTTGTGAGCCTTTCGATGAGTGAAGACAATCTGACGGATACCTGGATCACATCGTCGGCCGCCTTGTTGAAGCTGCCGCTTGATCCCGCCTGGCTGCCGTCGATCCGCGCCAATGTGGAGGTGACGTTCCGGCTCGCGAAGCTGGTCGACGACGTCCCGCTTCCCGACGAGGCCGAACCCGCGCCGGTGTTCGAGGCCTGATCATGGCGGATATGGGTTTCGCGAAGGGCCATGAGATTGCCGCTGCGGTCGCGCGCGGTGAGGTGACGGCGCGCAAGGTGGTCGACGACGCGCTGTCCGTCATAGAAAGTCGCGACCGGACGCTCAACGCCTTCACCGACGTGACCGCGGAGCGCGCCATCGCGCGCGCCGATGCGATCGATGCCGATCGCGCCGCGGGCAAGCCGGTCGGGCCGCTGGCGGGCGTACCATTTGCGGTGAAGAATCTGTTCGACGTTGCCGGCCTTCCGACCCGCGCCGGATCGAAGATCAATCGCGAATTGCCGCCGGCGCAACATGACTCGCCGCTGATCGAGAAGATGGAAGCAGCAGGCGCCATTCTCGTCGGCGCGCTCAACATGGGCGAGTATGCTTACGACTTCACCGGCGAGAATGTGCATGACGGCGCCTCGCGCAATCCGCACGACACGACGCGCATGTCGGGCGGCTCGTCCGGCGGCTCTGGCTCAGCGGTCGGTGGCGGTCTTGTGCCGCTCGCGCTCGGTTCGGACACAAACGGTTCAATCCGGGTGCCGTCCTCGTTCTGTGGCATCTTCGGATTGAAGCCGACCTATGGCCGGCTGTCGCGCGCGCGCAGCTTTCCGTTCGTGGTCAGCCTCGATCATCTCGGTCCGTTCGCGCGCTGCACCCGCGATCTGGCGCTCTCGTACGATGCGATGCAGGGCTACGATCCGGCCGACGCCGGCAGCGCGAACAGGCCGGTCGAACCGTCGCTGCCACATCTGACGCGCGGCATCGACGGACTGCGGATTGCCGTCGCCGGCGGCTATTTCCACAAGGGCGCGTTCCCCGAAGCGTTGCAGGCGATCGAACGCGTCGCGAAAGCACTCGACGTTTCGCGCGAGATCGAATTGCCGGAAGCGCAGCGCGCGCGAGCGGCCGCCTATGTCATCACCACGACTGAAGGCGCAACGCTTCATCTCGATCGTTTGCGCCGGCGCGCGCATGACTTCGATCCGGCGACCCGCGATCGCCTGATCGCCGGCGCCATGATCCCGTCGTCGCTGGTGATGAAGGCGCAGAAATTCCGGCGCTGGTATCGCGAGCAGGTGCTGGCCCTGTTCGAGGATGTCGACGTGATCCTTGCTCCCGCGACGCCGTGCACCGCGCCCGCGATCGGGCAGGAGACGTTCGTGCTCGACGGTGTCGAGATGCCGGTTCGTCCGAATATCGGCATCTTCACTCAGCCAGTCTCGTTCATCGGGCTGCCGGTGGTGGCGGTGCCGGTTCCGCTCAAGCCGCTGCCGATGGGCGTTCAGGTCATTGCAGCGCCGTGGAAGGAGAACATCGCCTTGCGCGTGGCGCAATACCTGGAAGACATGGGTGCGGTTGTGGCACCACGGCCGCCGTTGAATTAGAAGAGACTGAGTTGGCGCCTGAGAAGGCGTCGGGAGGAACCTGGAATGACGCTTGAAGTGGATCTGCCGGATGTGGTCGCCGAGGTGACGGCGGCATTCGAGAATTACGAGGATGCGCTCGTCAACAACAAGGTGGAGGTCCTCGACGCTTTGTTCCGCGATGCGCCGCAGACCATCCGCTACGGTGCCACGGAAAATCTTTACGGCTCTGAAGAGATTCAGGCGTTCCGTGCCGGGCGCTCGCCGGTCGCGCTTGGCCGGACGCTGTCGCGAACCGTGATCACCACCTATGGCCGTGACTTTGCAGTGGCCTCGACGCTGTACCAGCGCCCTTCGGCGCCCGGGCGCATCGGCCGGCAGATGCAGACCTGGGTGCGGTTTCCGGAGGGCTGGCGCGTTGTCGCCGCGCATGTCAGCCTGATGGAGCAGCCGAAACAGGCCTGACGCGATGACTATCTACGCCCGCGAAATCCGTGTCTCCGATACCGGCCGCCGCACGCTGGCGGAAGAATTGCGGCTGCAGATCGCCGACGAGATTGTGCGCGGCGTGCTCGCGCCCGGCACCGCATTGGACGAGACCGATCTCGCGTCGCGCTTTGGCGTGTCGCGCACGCCGGTGCGCGAGGCGATCCGCCAGCTTGCCGCGAGCGGACTTGTCGATGCGCGCGCCCACCGGGCCGCGGTGGTGGCGAGGCCGAGCGAGGATCGCCTGGTCGGCATGTTCGAGGCGATGGGCGAGATCGAAGGGCTTTGCGCGGGACTTGCCGCCGAACGCATGACCGCGGCCGAGCGGCGTCATCTCGAGACCGTGCACGAGCAATTGCGGCTGCTGATCCAGGTCGGCGATCCGCAGCGCCATCACGAGATCAACGAAGCGTTTCACGGCGCGATCTATTCCGGCGCGCACAATGCCTATCTGGCCGAAGTCGCGATTGCGACACGGGCACGCGTGCAGCCGTTCCGGCGTGCGCAGTTCCGCAATCTCGGCCGCCTGCCGAAATCCTATGCCGAGCATGACAGGGTGGTGGTGGCGATCCTGCGCGGCCAGCGCGCGGCGGCAACCGACGCGATGCGCGCGCATATCCTCACGGTGCGTGAGGAATACGAGGCCTATGTGCAGTCGTTATAGTGTCAGCTCTTCCGGCTTTCAACGAAGGCCCGCCAGCCGCCGAATTCCGAAATATCCCGCGCGCCTTCGGTCGCCAGCGGCTCGACCAGAAAACCATGCACCTGCCGTCCGTCGCTCAGGCGAAGCGTGCCGATCGAGAGCGGTGCCGGCACGCCGGCGACGAAGCGGCCGAAGCCGTCCGCAGTCAGCGCCCAGAGTTCAAGCGTGATCGAGGAGCCCTTGCCGTCGGCAACCCGCAGCATGCCGGGCTTTGGCGGTGTGGTCCCGGCAAGCGCATAGAGCTTGTAGTCCGGCGCGGTCTGCGTCTCCTCGACGAAGCGCGCATTGAGCGCGCGCAATTCTCCGTTCAGCGGCATGCCGGACAGATGCGCGCCGACCACCGCGATCAGGATTTCCCCGGGCTTTGCCGATGGCGCCAGCGTTGTCAGCGCCGGCTGCTTCACGCCCAGCGTGCCGAGCGGCATTTCGGTCTGCGCATGCATCACGCGGCCAAGACTTGCCAGCGCCGCATCGCGCCCGCTGCGCGCCAGGAAGGTCACGCCATAAGGCGTGCCGTCCGCGGCAAACGACACCGGCACCGCCAGGCCGCACAGATCGAGCAGGTTCACGAAGTTGGTATAGGTGCCGAGATTGCTGTTGAGCGCGATCGGATCGGCTGCGAGTTGCGCTGTGGTGTAGGCCGCCGGAACGGTCGGGACCATCAGCATGTCGAAGCCCGAAAACATCTCGAGCGCTGTGCGCTTCAGCGCGGCCAGCCGGTAGAACGAACGGAAGGTGTCGGCCGAGGAAATCTTTGCACCGCCGAGAATGATCTCGCGCGTGACCGGATGCACCTTGTCTGCATTCGCCTCGATGAAGGCGCCGACGGCGGCGTAGCGTTCCGCTACCCACGGGCCTTCGTAAAGCAGCCGCGCGGTTTCGAGCAGCGGCGCGATGTCGATCTCGCGGATCGTCATGCCCATGTTTTTCAACAGTGAGATCGCCGTGTCGAAGGATTGCTCGCTCTGTTTGTCTCCGAAGAACAGCCGGCCATTGGCATCCGGGACGGCGATGACCAGCGATGACGGCGCGGCGCCGAGCGCGCCCGCCGGCATCACCCGCGAATAGGGATCGTTCGCGTCGGGAATCGCCATCGCCTGCAAGGCGACGAACGCATCGTCGACCGTCAGCGCGAATACTGACACGCAGTCGAGCGACCGGCAGGCGGGCACCACGCCTGAGGTCGAGACGAGCCCGAGGCTCGGCTTCAGTCCGACAATGTTGTTCAGCCCGGCCGGCACCCGGCCGGAGCCGGCCGTGTCGGTGCCGAGTGCGATCGGGACCAGCCCGGCTGCGACCGCAACCGCGGAGCCCGAACTCGATCCGCCCGGGACCAGCTCGGCGCGGTGCGGATTGCGCGGCACGCCGTAGGGCGAGCGCACGCCGACCAGTCCGGTCGCGAACTGATCGAGATTGGTCTTGCCGATGACGATAGCGCCCGCGAGCCGCAGCCGCGTCACCGCCGTGGCGTCGGTGCCGGCCTTGTAGGCATAGGCCGGGCAGGCGGCTGTGGTCGGCAGGCCGGCGACGTCGATATTGTCTTTCACCGCGACCGGAACGCCGTAAAGCGGCTTGCCCTCGGGTCCCGCCGCCAGCAGGTCGCGGGCTTCCGAAAGCGCCTCTTGTTCGTCGCGCAAGGTGATGAATATCGCCGGGTCGCCATGCGCGCGAATGCGCTCATAGGCGCGCCGGACGGTGTCTTCAGGCGTGGTGGCGCCAGAGAGATGTGCGGCGACGATATCGCTTGCGGTCTCGCTCATCGGGGCGATCCGTTTGCGGTCAGTTTGCGGGACCCGCAGAACATGGCGCGAGATTGAAATCCGATCATGCGAGGGCCGAATGCTGCGCTGGGGGTGAGAGGAACGGGGAGCGGCGCGCGGGCCCCGCTATAACGCATGCCGACGTCAGGCGAAAATCGTACCGCCTGGCGGGACGCGGCCCGGCGCCGCCTTGTCCGGCCACCGATACACTCGTATTGAGAGCCGGTACACAAAAAAGGCCGCCCCTCGGAGAGGCTGTCCATTCGGGAGGATATGCATGATCATCCGCATTCTCGCGGCTGCCGCGTTGCTGGCGGTGGCTCCGTTGGCCGCAAACGCACAGGACTGGCCCGACCGCCCGATCCGCTTTGTCGTCACGCAGGCCGCCGGCGGGACACCCGATATCATCGCCCGGCTGATCGGCGAACGCGTCGGCAAGGTGCTGGGGCAGCAGGTGGTGATCGAGAACCGCCCCGGCGCCGGCAATGTCATCGGCGCGCAGGCCGTCGCCCGCGCCGCGCCGGACGGATATACGTTCCTGTTCGCGACCGCGGCCGCTTTGGTCACCAATCCGCATACTTTCAAAACGCTCCCTTACAATGCCGAGAAGGATTTCGTGCCGGTCGGCAACATCGCCCGCGTGCCCTTCTTCGTCATGGTCCATCCAAGCGTGGAAGCAAAATCGTTGCCGGAATTGATCGCGCTGGAAAAATCCAGGCCGGGCAGCCTCTCGGTCGCGACCGACGGCAGCCGCAATTTCTCCGGCATGCTCACCGCATGGCTCTCAAAGCTCGGCGGCGTGACACTCACGCAGGTGCCCTATACGGCGATGCCGCAGGGCATCCAGGATACGATCGCGGGCCGCGTCCAGGTCGTGATGCTGGCGGTGCCGTCGGCGGCGCCGATGATGGAGCGCGACCAGCTGCGCGCGGTGGCAACGAGTTCGGCCGCGAAGGTGCCGGGTTTCGACCAGGTGACGCCGGTTGCACAGACATTCCCGGGCTTCGATTTCATTGGCTGGTTCGTGCTGGTCGCGCCCGCCGGCACGCCCGACGCCATCGTGCAGAAGATGAACCGTGCGCTCGACGAAGTGCTCAAGAATCCTGACGTGGCGGAGCGGATGCGCAAGGTCGGCTTCTACAGCGACGGCGCCGGCACACCAGCGGAGGCCGCGACCTACGTGAAGGAGCAGTACGACGCGTGGGGCAAGGTGGTGAAGGAGATCGGGCTGGAGAAGGAATGAGTCGTTCGTAACCCGGTTTCGCGGAGCGAAACCCTGGACGACCTCTCCAGCGTTTCGCTACCGCTCAACGCGAGCTACGACGGTCTGAGCAACCGCGCTGCGTTGCCCGACAGAACGAGCTCTTGCGCTGCCGCATCGAGCGCTGCGCAATTGCGCACGAAATCGGCCGGCTTCATATCGCCGACCGGATAATCCGATCCCATCACGATGCGCTCCGGTCCGACGACCGCGACGAGCTGGCTCAGCGTGTCCGGATCGTAGACGCAGGTGTCGTAATGCAGCATCCCGACATAATCGAGCGGCGGCTTTGTCATGTTGACGCGCGTTGCCGGCTTCTCGATATAGTTGCGCGCGATGCGGCCGAGATAGAACGGCATGTAGCCGCCGCCATGCGACACCACGATCTTCAGCTTCGGATAGGCATCCAGCACGCCTTCATAGAACAGCGAGGCAACCGCCATCGCTTCCTCGAACGACTGGCCGATCGAATTCCAGAGCTGCCATTTGCGAAAGCGCGGATCGGGATTGCCGGCCGGATGGATGAAGACGACGGCGCCGAGCGCCTCGGCGCGCTCCCAGAACGGACGCAACGCCGCGTCGCCGATTTCACGGTCGCGGACGCGGGTCGAGATCGTGACCCCGCTCAGGCCGAGGCTGTCGATGCAGCGGCTGAGTTCGTCCGCGGCGCGTTTCGGCACCTGCAGCGGCACGCTGCCAAGCCCGCGGAAGCGGGCCGGATTCGCGGCCACCGCACGCGCAATCGTCTCGTTCATGGCCGCGTCGAGCCGCAGCGCCGTGTCCGTCTCCGCATCGTAGCTGCACTGATGAACAAGGCTGGACGACAGCACCTGAACCGCGACGCCCATCGCATCCATCGCGGCGATACGCGCGTCCAGATCCGCCATGCGCGCGATCACCGCCGCTGCGCGCGCGGGATCGGTGGTCTGCGCAAAGATGCTGAAGGCCTGCGTTTCCCGATAGATCGCGGGATCGACCAGATGCGCGTGGAAGTCGACCGCACCGCGCATGGCGTCAGCGACGGTCCCGGGTCTGATCTTTGGTCAAATCCTGGGCGCGTGCCGCTTTCAGATGCTGCGTGACCTTCGCGCGCAGCTCTTTCTGCTGCTCCGGCGTCCAGGTCCGGAAGCCTTCGCCGGACTTGAAGCCGAGCTTGCCCTCGGCGACGAGCTTTTCCAGATAGGGCGAAGCGGCCGGTCGGCTCTCGATTTCCGGCAGCACGGTGTTGTGGATCGCGAGCGTGAGGTCGGTGCCGACGAGGTCGGCATTCTCCAGCGGCCCCAGCACCGCGAGCCTGCGCCCGAACGCTGCCTTGATGACGGTGTCGACGGTTTCCGCATCGCAGATGCCGTGCTCGACCAGCGCAACCGCCTCACGCCATAGTGCGTGCTGGAGCCGGTTGCCGACGAAGCCAGCGACGTCCTTCTTCACATGCACCGGCGTCTTGCCG